>CASEAR010000091.1 GCA_949285835.1 uncultured Verrucomicrobiota bacterium
TATGGGCAACAACCCGATGGTCGGCGCTACTGTCGCCGTCGCCGTCGCCGTTGAAGAAGCTATGAAGTAACTTCCTGACGGAATGCTGTTTGTGTGGGAAGGCGGCTCCTCAGGAGCCGTCTTCCCTTTTTTAGTGCATCCGGTCCGGGAACCGGATTTGCTTCTTCACAGCATATTGCCAGTTGTAACAGATTGTCTGCCGGAACTGATGGTCGGGCAGGTGCTGCGGAAGCGGAGCAGGAAGTATGCCTGATGTGCGGTTGTGAAGTGTATGCAACCAGCTTGTCCGACTAGCGTAAATATTGACTTGTTCTCCATGCAAATTCATGTGTAGGTGTGTGGATATCGACGCCGAAACTGAGGCGCCAAGATAAAAAAATGCTGATTTTCAGAAGCTGCACGTGTCGGCTCCAATCCGACGAACGGAAACTGCATAAAAGTAAGCGCAATGCGCAGCATCATCGGTGATTTCAGCATGAGAATTGCAGTTTATATGGCAATTTTGCTGTAGTTTGTCGGCACATACGCTTCAGAACGGCTTTTTTTAGTGCTCCATTTCCATGTTTTGTTGTTTAATTGCGTATTTCCAGCATGACGCATGGAAACAAAAACTAAAACGGTATGAGTTCTCTTTCATGTAGTGGCTGTGTAAGTTACGGCGGATGCTATATGTGCGAATCTGAAATTTCATCCATGTAGAATACCTTGCGCATATATTCGCCGGAGTCAGATTTTGCCTTCCGGTGACAATTGCGGTGTGGATACGGATCCTGCATATGTTTGCGTGACCCGACGTACGGAGACACTGCCGCCGTTTGATTATATTTGCTCGAATTTAGGGCGGAGAGTCAGAAGATTGCTATTCGGTGATTTTACGTATTCTTTATTCAGGCCGTTATTGGATGAAAAATACTCTTGCACCGGCGGGGATATTTTTTTCGTCTATTTTATCTCCGGATATGAGTTTGCCGGATGGACACAGATAAAATGTTTCGGGCCTGTTCCATTTTAGGCCGCAAATGTTGAAAACGGGCGTTCTGGGCGATACCGGCCCTCCGGATGTATATCCCACCAGGACTTTTGTACCGTCCGGAAGGCTGTCGATTTCGTTGAGAGACATCGTTGCTCCGGATTTGAACGACTTGCCGTCTCCGGGGGGGAAATAGAATGTCGTTGAAGCCGCTTTTTCGTCACCGGCAATTTCTGATGGCGTTCCGTCAATTCCTATTTCCATGAGTGCGTGAACCGGATTTTCTTCTTCTGCGCCTATTTCAACACGCGTCCCTGTAGGCATGGCTTTCCATTTTTTAATTTGGCGGCCGTTTTTCCGCGTGCCATCCGGGAAAATGTATATAGTATCGGGCGAGTTGTAAAGGTCTCTGGCGATATCCCATGCTGTTCTGCCAGGCCCTATTACGTTCGACTCTCCCGCAACAGCGGCGATTTTGCTTCCGGCTGAAGCTGAAGTTGAGGGTTTGGAGTAAAGTATTTTCGACAATTCGGGATCGGCGTCGGCGAGTCTTCCGGCTTTGACGTCGGGGTCAAAATACGGTTTGCCGGTCAGGCCCATGCGGCTTCGGGACGACGGCAGCGCAAGAAGCATGCCGCATCTTTTGCGTCCGCGGTGATTCTTTTTCTGCCATCTGTTCGGTTTGCCGTAGGCCACCATGGAGTGCGTAAGTATCTGCGAGTCCGGAATGTCGTACAAGTCCTTAAGGTAACCGAGCAGATTTCGGAGTGCGGAATACTGCGCGTCGGTTATATCAGCGTTGTGATATCCCACGACCTCTATGCCTATCGACACCGAATCGAGTCCCGTACGGCCGTTCCACATGCTCAGTCCGGCATGATAAGCCACTCTGGACCTGTCGATAATTGAGTATATCTTGCCGTCCTTGTTTACGACGTAGTGGCATTCGCCGTTCCGGCTGAGTTTTTCGAGTGCGCCCCGCGCTGCGCCTTCGGTTGTGTGGAGTATTATGAACCGTGTGGACTTCCGCACAGGCCTTGACTTGTTTTTCGGGCTTCTGTACCGGGCGTCAACGTTTACCGTCTGCGCGGCTTCAGCTTTTTCCGGGAGCGCCGCCGCTGCGCAGAAGAATGCGAAAAAGAAAGCCCTGAGCAGCAACAGACAAGCCGCCGCAGAGTTCAGTCTGAACGCTGCGGCGAAACTTATCTTTTTTCTGACGCGGTTTCCGGTCACTTCACTATGAGGCTTTTGGACGTCATTTCGGCGGGTATTGGGAGACCCATAAGTTCCAGTACCGTCGGTGCTATGTCCGATAGTATCCCCTGTTTCGAAGTAAGCTTGACTTTGCTGGAGTCGTTCCCGACATAAATGCAGTCTACCAGATTAAGCGTGTGGCTTGTTTTCACCATTCCCGTATCGTAGTCGATCATCTGGTCTGCGTTGCCGTGGTCTGCGGTGATCAGTATGCGCGCGTCGAGTTCCAGAAGCCTTTTTACCACTTTTCCCACGCATTCATCCACGATTTGCACCGCTTTTACCGCGGCGTCAAAGTCGCCGGTGTGTCCGACCATGTCGCAGTTGGCGAAATTTACGGCGATGAAGGCGTACGGATTGTCTTCCAGACGGCGCAGCAGCTCTTCCGTAACCGTGTAGGCATCCATTTCGGGATGGCTTGCGAAAGTGGCCGGGTCAAACCTGCTCGGTATGTTTACCTGATCTTCGCCGGGGTACGGCTTTGTGGATTTTCCGTTGAAAAAGCTTGTTACGTGGCGGAATTTCTGCGTTTCCGCGATTCGCAGCTGCCGGAGTCCGGCCTTGCTGATCACCTCGCCGAGAAGGTTGTCCATGCCGCCGCCTGCGCCCATGGCTCCGAGGAGATAATCCTGAAACTCGTCCCAGTAGCGGGTGAACCCCAGGTACTTGACTTTCGGGCGCCTGCTGCGGGTTCCCTCGTAGTCGTCGCAGACAAAAGCCTGAGTAAGCTGTATTGCGCGGTCCTGCCGGTAATTGGTATGCATTACCGCGTCGCCGTCGCGCATTCCGTCATAACCGCCAATGGCGTACGGCGGGATATACTCGTCGGTCATATCGACGCCGTCTGGGGTTTTGTCAGAGGCGTACGACTCGTTCACGGCGGACACGGCATCGGCTGCCTTGCGGCCGGTTCCGCACACGAGGGTCTCGTAAGCCATGCTCGTGAGCTCGTAATTCCGCGAGCGGTCCATGGCGTAATAGCGTCCCATGACCGTCCCTATTCGGCAGTTGCCCACGACGTCCATTTCTTTCTGAAGCCTTCCGATGTACTCGAGAGTGCTTCGAGGCGGCGTGTCCCGCCCGTCCAGGAACGGGTGTATGATTATTTCGCCGTCGCTCCATGTTTGTCTGGCGCGCCTCATTATTTTGAAAAGGTGCTCCTGATGCGCGTGGACACCCTCGTCCTGAAGCAGGCCCATCAGATGGAGTCTTCCGCCTCCGTCTTTCCACGCCTTCATGAAGTCTTTCCACTTGTCCGTCTCAAAGAGCGTGCCGGAACTGAGACCGTCGTCAATGCGCTTCAGCTCCTGAATGACGATTCTTCCGGCTCCCATATTCAAATGTCCCACTTCGCTGGAGCCCTGATATCCGTCCGGAAGTCCGACAGCCTCTCCGCAGGCATCGAGATACGTCCACGGACACGTCTTTTTATACTGGTCAATGTTGGGCGTTTTTGCGGCCATAACCGCATTGCCTTCTCTTCTGGGATTGATTCCCCACCCGTCTCTGATTATCAGTGCCACCGGCCTCATCTGCAAACCTCCGTTTCCCGTCGTGTGTTCTCAAAATTGGGAAGCATTGTATCAAAGGCCGCGCCGCTTGGCAAAGCTAATTGTCCTCGGGCGCAGCGTGTGTGGGGCGCGTGGGGAATATGCGCAGCTGTCTGCGCAGCGCATCCGGCGCAGCTCGCGTGGGGCGCGTGGGGCGCGTGCTGGTGTTCTTTCACCATGATGCGGTATGCTGCGGGGCGCAGCTCGCGTGGGGCGCGTGGGGCGCGTGCCCTTTCCCTCGGTGGTTCCATCAAGCTACCTCGGCGCAGCTCGCGTGGGGCGCGTGGGGCGCGTGTCAACGATGCAAAGAGGGCGGAGGAACGCGCTCGGGCGCAGCTCGCGTGGGGCGCGTGGGGCGCGTGTGTTTCGTAATATGTTTCCGGCGGACAAAATTAGGCGCAGCTCGCGTGGGGCGCGTGGGGCGCGTGGGGATTTGTGCCCCGTCTGGCATCCGGGCTTTGCGTGATGTTACATTTTTCGTATATGAAAAGTACGATTATGATAACTGTTTGTTCTTTTGCGGACTGCGAAGCAGTCATAAAATAAGGGAAAACGGCGGGTTCTCTGAGTTATCTGCGCTTGTGTATGCCTGCCCATTGTGAAAATCAATGGGGTATTTATGCATAACTGCGGTTCGGGCCTGCGGAAAAGATCAGGGAAAGGGGAAGTGAAAATGATATACAGATTTGCAAGAGCGTTTTCCGGCTGTATGCGCGTTCAATTCATACAAGCGCATTTCTTCGAAAGGTGTGTGCTGCGGGCGGCTTTTGTTTTTTTTCTGGGGCTTTTTCCTTGCGTTTCTTCGGCCATGACCAAGAATGTGCTGTATTTCGTTCCCGGCGCCGCATTTAGCGCAGTTAAAACGGGCAAAGTGATAGTAAATCAAGCGGGGTCTTTTTCACTTTCCACATGGGTTAAAGTTTTGCCGGAAAAAATTAAGTCCGGAACAATGGCCCCGATAATGAGCCAGTCCGGCGATATTATTTATATGTATCGTCTTTACTATAACAAAGACACGAACGAATTTGTTTTTCTCAGAAGGACTGGCTGGACAGCTCCGGAGTCCGATTATACAAGGGCGGCGGCGGTTACCAACGAATGGTGTCATCTTGCTGCGGTGTATGATTCCGAGGCGCAGGAGCGCCGGATTTACATAAACGGGGTTCTTGCGGCAGCCGATCCGGACACGTTCAACAAAGCGCCTGTAAGGGAGTTCACGATCGGATATGAAGCGTGGGTTCACTTTTTTTACGGATATGTTGCAGAGATGTCCATCTGGAATTACGCATTGGATGAGAGCAAGATTGCCGCGATTATGAACGCCAGACCGGCTGGCGAGGATATGGCCGGATGCATTGCGTATTGGCCGTTCGACGAGGGCAATGGCGGGGTGAACTGCCGGGATATCTCAAATGAGGGAGAACTGTGTTCTGCTACAATACCGGATGCCTCGAAGACGATTCTTCTGCAGGTGGACGATTTCCCTGAGTTCGACATTGGCGCGTCTGTAATTTCATATAGCGTGAACATACATGCGCCGGACGGAGTGGTTGTAACTGAGGAGACTGAACCC
>CASEAR010000092.1 GCA_949285835.1 uncultured Verrucomicrobiota bacterium
CAGCATGACGCCGGAGGGAAAGCGGCGGACCTCTCCTGCGTTTTGGAGATCGCATCATGCTGCACGCCGGATCGTGCGCATTTCGCGGCTGTTTCGCACGTTTTACCCGCGGTTGAAACTCCACGCCGGCCCCGCCCCGGAAACATCTCACTGCCTCATTTAAGCAAAATACGTCATTATTCCGAAACGGGACGGCTGCCGCGCACAAACAACTCCGCGGCTTATCGTGCGGCAATGATACCCCGGACAGCGTATTGTTCTTGTAAAAATTCACGTTCCGCAATACTCTTTACGCAGCGTTCGGGGCTGCCGCCTGTGCGGAGTTGCATCGGAGTTGCTTCAACACAACACAAAAACAAGGATTGGCAAATGAATTCTCTCACCGACAAAAGACGGGTAAACGGCTTCCTCACCGTGAAGGACGGCAAACTCTTCAACGGCAGCGGCGAAGAAATTATTCTTTCAGGGGTGGCCCTTGGGAACTGGCTACTGCAGGAGGGATACATGTGGCAGTTCGGCCCGGGAGCGGACAGAAGCCTCACCATCAGATCGCTTGTCAGGCGCCTTGCCGGATCCGGATTCGCCCGGGAGTTTTGGCCGGAATTCTTCAAAAGCTATATTTCAGACAGAGACTTTGAACTTATCGCCGGTCTCGGCTTCAACTCGGTTCGGATCCCCATAAACTGGAGGGTCGTAATGAAAGACGAACCCGGAATCGAGTTCATCGAAGACGGCATGGCCCATGTAAAGCGGGCGGTGGACTCATGCCGGAAATATGGACTGTACGCCATACTCGACCTGCACGGCGCTCCCGGTGGACAGACAGGCTCGAACATAGACGACTCAGCCGACGATATTCCAAGGCTTTTCATAGACCCCGAGTCCAGAGAAAAATGCATTGCGCTCTGGGAGGAACTTGCCCGCAGGTACAAGGATGACGCCGCCGTAGCCGCATACGACCTGCTCAACGAGCCACTCAGGACTCCGCGCCCAGGAAAACCCGACACCGAATACCTCCATCCGGAACTCGCCCGTTTCTACGACGACTGCATATCCGCAATACGCAAATACGACTCCGTCCACGCAATCTCTCTGGAAGGCGCAAACTGGGCTACACGCCTCGACACTTTTTTCAAGAGCTACGACCCACGCATGATTCTGCATTTCCACAGATACGGCTGTATTCCCGGCGAGGAGTCGCTTGCCCCGTACATAGACGCCGCCCGCAGAATAGGCGCGCCGTGCTGGATCGGCGAGAGCGGAGAAAACGAAAATGAATGGTATGCCGCCATGTTCCCGCTTTCGGTACGTATGGGATGCGGATTCAATTTCTGGACATGGAAAAAGCTCTCCCGCGCAGATACGTCCATAATGACCATACGCAAACCCGACGGATGGGACAAGCTCGAGAAATCCTTCAAGGGTGGCCCGATCCCCACATACGCGGAAGCACAGCGCATGTTCTCCGAATATATCGAAAACTCACAAGCGGAAAACTGCCAGTTCAACCAGAGGGTCGCGGACTCAATTTTCAGGAGGGGTTCGTTTACCGTGATGGCCACGGATTTCGACGGCACAAACGGCTCCTTCCACACCGGCGCCCCTTGCGGCAACGTCTACAACTACAGGCTGTCCACCGGAATGCGCATAACTCTGTTCCGCGAACCTGACTGCGAACCGGCGGAAAAGAAGCTCGCTTTCGACTGCGGATGGAAGAAACTCTGCCTGGAACTGCATCCCGGAGAATGGGTCAAATATTCCGTGAACGACGCCCGTGGGCGCGTCAAGGCAACCGTTTCGGGAATCTCCGAAGCTGACGCGTCGCAATTAGTCCTGTCCGGGCCGTCCGGCGCCGGAGTGTCCCGCACTGTGGGACGCGGGGATTTCCGCACGGACGCCCTGCTCGATGCGGATGGAGACGCGCAGGTGACCCTCAAATGCGTTTCGGGCTCAATAAAAGCGCATACGGTCAGCTTTGACCCGGCTTGACCTCCAACAGCAGCCTGAGCGTCTCCGAGTAATCCGCACATTGCCCGCTTTGTCCCGACTCAAAAGCGGGAGCGGAAAGGCGGATGAAAAAGCTGCGCAAGCTTCAGGACGCCGGACGGCCGGGGAACTCGGACGGCAAAACGAACCGGGAGAAACCTGCGTTTGATACGCCCGCCGCAACCGGGCGGAGGCGGCGGGTGCTGTCCTGCTGAACCCTCCACGGAAAAGTGACCGTTAAAAAGGATTCCCGCTATACGCCACTCCTGAACAGAAATGCCGGACGCGCAAAAGTTCCGGCTTCAGCCCGGCTCTCTGCCGGTACGTGCCGCCGAGCCGCACGCGTAAGCGACGCACGCGGCATGCTGGAGAGCGCCGGATGAAACGCGGGCGCAAGCGCCGCCATTCGACGAAGTGTTCGCGGGTTCGTACGCTCTGCATGCCGCCGAGCCGCACGCGCAGGCGACGCCAGTGGTCTGCTGAAAGCGAGGATGAAGCGAAGGCATCCGCTCAGCGCTCAGACCATCAGCCACGACGAACCGGGCCAACCATCCGAGAGAGGCGTTCGTCAGGCGCCGGGCCGAACAGCGCGGAGCAGCGTTTGCTTCACGCTTCTCTGACGAACACCACCGGCACAAGCATTATCACAGGCTGGCCTTCCGCCGTGATCTCTATCACGCCGCGGCACGATGAAGAGACAGGA
>CASEAR010000093.1 GCA_949285835.1 uncultured Verrucomicrobiota bacterium
CGCCGTCCTCGCCGCCTTTTTCATACGCGGAACCCGCCCACACCGCCACATCGGCGTCGCCGGTGCAGTCTACGTAAACGCCGGCCTTGACCATTGTAAGCCCCTTCTTGTTGCAAAGCACCAGCGAATCCGCACCACCGCAGCCGTCCTTCTCAACGCCGGCGACCATGGTGTTGAAAAGCAGCGTTGCTCCGGAGTCGGTTACCATCTCGTCGTATATCCGCTTGAGCGCCTCCGGGTCTATAGGAGTCCAGTCGTATCTGTCTGCAGGAAGATGCGGCATCGCATGAATCGTTGCCCGCAGCACTTTCTCAGCTATGCCGCGGTAAATGATCTTCTCATGATCCGTAAACGGACACCATGCAGGCACAAGCCCCGACGTACCCATCCCTCCGAGCACACCGGTAGCCTCGACCAAAAGCGTCCTCATCCCCTCTCGAGCGCTTGCTATCGCAGCTGCGCAGCCCGCAGGACCGCCTCCCGCGACAACCACATCCCAGGAATCGTCCAATTCAACAGTGCGGCTTTTCAGTTCTGCAGTTTTCATGTCTCTCCCCTTCCCATCAGCTCAATTTGATTCAAACACACATACGGGCCGCCGTGCCGGACGTCAGTTAGCGGCACGCCTCCCCGCCAACGCCATAAATTCCGCTCTCGTGGGAGCATCGTCATGAAAACTCCCGAGAACCGACGAAGTAACCATTACCGAATTCTGTTTCTCAACGCCGCGCATCATCATGCACAAATGCCTGCATTCCATGACCACACCCACACCTTCGGCGCCTATGGAATCCTTCACCGCGCGGGCAATCTCCCTCGTCATTCTTTCCTGTATCTGAAGCCTCCGGGAGAAACAGTCGACAATCCGCGCGAGTTTACTCACGCCAAGCACCCTGCCGCGAGAAACATACCCTATGCAGCATCTGCCGAAAAAAGGCATCATGTGATGCTCACACAGGCTGTACACTTCTATGTCGCGGACAATTACCATGTTGTCTTCCTTCGACTCAAAAATGGCGCCGTTTATTACATCCGACGCATTTTTCCCGTAACCGGACGTGAGGTAGCGCAGGGCCTTGGCCACACGCTCCGGCGTCCGCACAAGCCCCTCCCTGTCCGGGTCTTCTCCAATCTCTATCAGCAGTTGTCTCACCAGAGACGATACTCTGTCCATGTCCATATCCGGCCCCGCCCATCCATCAAATCGAAGATAGAATCTTTCTGCTTTCGTCCAGGAAAATGCCTTTGAGCTTCATCTCCAGAGACTCGGGATTCGTCGCGAATTTCCGGCCGTCTTCCTTGGAAACCACCCCTCCGTTGACAAGCTGGTAAAGCGCTTGGTCAAAATCCTGCATCCCGTCATCTGTCCCGGCTTCTATCGCCGCTCCGAGCATGTTCAGCTGGTTTTTAGCTATGAGTTTCTTTACCGTCGGGGTATTAAACATTATCTCTGCGGCAGGTATCACGCCCCCGCCTATGGTCGGAACAATACGCTGGCACACCACGGCGGACAGGTTGGCAGAAATCGCCATACGTACCTGATCCTGCTCTTCCGGAGGGAACATGTCAAGGAGCCGTGGCACCGCGGCGGCGGCCGTCCCGGAATGCAGCGTGGTAAAAATCAAATGTCCGGTCTCTGCCGCCGTTATTCCCGTACGAACGCTGTCCGTATCGCGCATTTCACCTATGAGGACTACATCCGGATCCTGTCTAAGCACATGCCTGAGCGCCGATGAAAACGATTCGGTGTCCAGCCCCACTTCCCTCTGGGTTATGAAGCTTTTTTTGTCTGTGAACGCAAATTCGATCGGATCCTCCACCGTAACGATCCTCCTGCTGTAGCGCAAATTTATCTGTTCGATCAGCGCCGCGAGCGTCGTAGACTTACCGCAGCCGGTCGTCCCCGACAAAATTACTATGCCGCTTCTCAAATCAACCAGCCGCTCCAGCACAGGCGGCAGATTCAAATCGTCAAGGTCGGGTATCTCCGACTTTACATAACGAAGCGCGGCGACCGGTTCGCCCTCTCCGCAAAAAAGGCTAGCCCTGAAGCGTCCGACTCCCGGCTCGCTGAAAGAAAAATCAACCTCATGCTTCTGCTCGTATGCGGCCCGCTGATGCGCCGGCAGAATGTCTTCCACAATCGCAGACATCTGTTCCGGAGAGATGTCCTCAAACGGCGCCGGCGTCAGCCTCTTCTCCACCCTGAAAAACGGCTGCCGTCCACCCTTGAGATGAACATCCGAAGCCCCAGCTTTCACCGCCTGCGCCAATACCTCGCTGAGCACCGACATACCCGAATTCCCTTCCTCTCACGATTTATGTCAGCCGCCTGTACATCACGGCGCCTATGACAAGAAACAGCAGATTGGGCAGCCATGCCGCCAATGCCGGCGGTACCACGCCCTGCTGCCCAAAAAACTTCAGCGTCATGCTTAGAGCATAAAAGCTGAAAAAAGAAGAAAGAGCCATTATAACGCCGCGGATTACACTTTGACGGCCCGTGCTGATGCCCGCCGGAATCGCAAAAATCGTGATTACGACGCATGCCCACGGCGCCGCGGTGCGATACCAAAAGTCGAACATCTTCTCGGGATCGCCCTGTCCATGCGTGGAAATCACGCGCAGCATGTCAAGGCTGGAAAGAAATTCCCAGTTTCGCATCGTCAAAAACATATCGTACGGGTCATCCTTCAGCCCGTACATCGGCACATATTCCGGCACGTCAACAGTAACATTCGGCGTATTTAATTCGCTTCCGTCTATGTCAAATTCTATCACATGCGGGAAATGGAACCACCATACGCCATCAAGAAACCTGGCGTCATCCGTCCTCACGCCGTGAAACATATCCACGCCGTTTTCATTTTCAGTCCACTTGACCTCGAGCGCGCCCGGATTCTTCATACCGTTGTACGACGAAGTGTCGACGCTGTTGAACCGCCAGTTATACACGCCGTCAGGGCTTACGTACAGGAGATTGCGCTTGCGCTGAGGCTTCGCGTCATCAAACGACGACTCCTCCATCCTGCTGGACCATTCGCTGGCGTCCGGCAGCACCAGCTCGGTGTTCACTATGATCAACACCGCCATGGCCGTCGAAACCGCGAAAAACGGAACCGTCAGCTTATGAAAGCTGATTCCGCTCGCGCGCATCGCCGTCAATTCGCTGAAGTGCGACAGCTGCCACATGGTGTAAAGCGTAGCAAGCATGCACGAAGCAGGAATAAACCAGGCCGAATACATACTGACCAGACCGGCGTAATACCTGATCACCGAAAAGAAACTGATTTCGGAGTCCATTATCTTCGAAAGATTGCCGAAGAGGTCAAATATTATGAATATTGAGTTGAACGTTATAAGGCACGTGAACAACGGCCCTAAAAACGCCCTGAGCAGGTATCTGGTTACCAGCTTCATAAAATGCAGAACCACCTGACCGCGTGCAACGCTCAGGCGGCGCGCACGCGGCACGGTACAATCAATTGACTAATCGAAATCCGGAGCGAATTTCTTCATGTTTTCGCGGCTTATCTTGTAACTGAGGAACGGATCCCCAGTGACAACGCAGGAGTCCTGCTCAATGATAAAGTCCTTTGTCCCGGAAGCAAGGCACGCCTTTATCACCGCCGGCCAGTCGATGGCGCCCTCTCCCACCGCTCTGAACTCGGGTTTGTCGTCTATTATGCTCCAGTCCTTGAAATGAACCTGATCAAGACGTCCTTTCATTTTCTCTGCCCAATTCACCGGATTGTATCCGCCACGGGCCACCCAGCCGAAATCAAGCTCCGCCTGAAGTTTCTTCGTCGAACTGTACAGCATGTCCAGAATCGTGACACCGCCGCGGCCGTCTTTTATCCCGAACTGCTCAAACTCAAACGAATGGTTGTGATACTGAACCGTCAGACCCTCTTTCTCAAACCTCTCGGCGTACCCCTCAAATTCTTCGAAAAGGGCTTTCCATGAATCCAGCGTCTTGTAGTCATTGCGAGGAAGCCACGGGATCGCCACGTACTTTATGCCGTAGGCATGGCAGTCTTCTATCACCTTCTTCTCGTTTTCACGAAACAGAGGCAACCCTATGTGCGCCCCGATCGGAAGCACCCCCTCACCATCGCAGATTTTCTTCAGCTCTGACGCATCGATAGGGCCGAATCCTGAAATCTGAAGGTAATTGTACCCTATCTCTTTGACACGTCTCACCGTCTTGACCATATCTTCCGGTGTCTTGGTAAAATCACGCATCCCGAACATCTGGGCTGCCACTCTGTATTTGCTCATTCCGTCCTCCAATGTTATTGCGCCGCTGACTCTACGACGTACACACGATATTGTGCATTTTCTTCGAAGAAAAACAAGGCCAATCGCCTGTGTGGCATTCACCCCGGCAAACCAAACCGTACCTTCCATCCGCAGAGAACTGTTTCAGCCCGCTGAAACACTGCGATTCCCCGAAGCGCCTTCTCATGCGCCATACGGCTGTTTAAACGTATAATCTCCTTGTTTTCAGGCATATACAAACGTTTTTTTAGACGCTTAACTGATTGAACTCAAAAAAACTGAGGAAAACGCCCATTGGCCTCGCCTTTGCCTAGCCGAACACACAGCAGCAATATGCCGACATGGTGACGCGGCAGGACAAAGTCACAAGCCGAACGGCCCTGATGCCCCCTCAAGCCGGTGTTGCGCAATCTTTTGCCGGAAAGTCCCCGGTCGCCGTATAAACACCCTCTTCGCTTCACCTTTCCAAAAACGGCGCTCAATTAAAAACGCAAAGATCAATAAGATGCCGGAAGCAAATACAACAGGGGCATCAGAAGCACCGTACCTCAATTTCCTGCCATGCCCCTGACTTCGCAGAACCGCACCATCGCACAACCTTCCCGCAGCGGCACTCAGGCAGACGCGGGAGGACCTGACAACGCCTTGAATTATTCCGGCTACCTCACATAAATCATCGTCCCCGGAAATTTATATCCTGAAGACTCGTAAAAAGACGTGGCAATCCGGATTTCATCGTATGAAGTATCGCAATAAATTGCACCGGCGAACTCCACGCCGTCGAATCCCAGGATTTCAGCGCTGAGCGATACTGCGTCCGCCGTATCCGGCTCCAATGACAAATCGATGTCCTCTCCCGCCCATACGTAAACAGAGTCAGGACCGTCGAAAAAATCTATCCGGACGATGACTGCTCCTGTAACCATCTTATCCGGAGCCGCCGACGGCATGCTTACCGTATCGGAATCCGGCGCACTAATAGTCCACTTTTCTTCTTTAAATCTACTCGACAGAGTAAGCGTAAGCACCGCCTCCGCCCCCTTCTTCAAAGAAACATATCCGGGGCTTCCCGAACTGCTTGTTATTCCATCACGCCTGTGCAGGAAGCAGAACCACACTCTTTCACCCGCATCGCCCTGCACACCGCCGCCGGCTATTGTCCTTGAGGCAATGTGCTGCCTGCCAAGCCTCTGCTCTCCATTATCCCACAACGCCCGAAGTCCGGCGCCGGGCACGCCGTCCATAGATAATCCGGGCTCCGCAGAATGCACACGGCCCGGCCTTAAATATTGCGGTGCCGTAATCGTCCACCCGTCAGCCCAGCCTGATCCGCCGTTTACGCCCTTCAAGCCCGGCGTCGTGTCGCCGACCGTCTCCGGGACAGGGTATTCCTCCTCATCAAATCCATCGTACGCAATCAGTTCACAGAACGCGTCTGCGCACAAACAGAGAAACAATGCCCCGCAAAAAAATAACATGCCTCTCATCGACATTTTCTCCTTTTATCATAGCCGTCCGTAAACGACCTCCATTGAATATGCACACACCAAAGACCGGCCGCAGTCCCGATGCGGCTGATGCGCGCGGGACAAATCGTACCCCGGAGGCTGTTTACACGCGCCCCGCGGCCGGTGCTCCCATGCCGGAGTCGGCGTCACCGGTCTCCAGCCGCCGGTTTCTTATCCGGCGTGAATACGACCCACGGACGGCATACCCCGCCTTTATGCGTGGATCCCGGCGCGACGAACTTGCCGCCTAACGCGTCTTTGCACTCCATTACGGACGCGAACGGCCCTGACCGCAGCGTTGTCTCATACACGGATACCGCCGCAGAAGCGTTATCGCAGGCAAACATCGGCAAAGGGTTTTCCGCTCTGTTTGCCAGAATAAACGCATAGATTTCCGAAATTCCTCCGTCCGTGGTTATGACTTTGGTTCTGTTCTGCTCTGTTTTCAGTCCGAACAGCCAAAACTTTCCGCCGCGGTTCCACGTGTTAGGCCTCGGAACCGGCTCCTTCTCAGGATTAAAGCTGCCTTCCTGATTCAACTGCCGTGCCCAGACGTTTCCACCGTTGATATCAAGCGAGCCGCAACACACGTCGTCTAGAAACAAATCGCCCGCCCCCTTCTCTTTCACGATGTGATCACACACAATGTGCCTCACTGCCAGAGGACGCGAAGACTTGTTTACGATCTTCATTTTTGCATAGATGGCATCAAACCTTTCAATAATCAACGGATCGAATGTCCCGTCGTCCACGATTTCAAACACCACACCTTCCTCTCCCTCAATCGGCCTGAGTTCCGACTCGCATCCGATTATTCTCTTGACAGTTCCCGGAACCTTCACAACACCGCTGGCATGCCTCTTGCCCGCAGGGAAATAAAGCGTTGAAGCTCCCGAATCGGCGGCGGCCTGTATCGCAGGCGCCCAGTTTTCCTGAACGCGTCTGCCTACGCCGCGCACAATTACACTCTTCGGTTCAGGTTTGAATTTTGTAATATTTACCCAGTTTTTGACGTCGCCCCACGGGATTTCTGGAGAGTCTTCCGCCTTCAATTTTACCGAACCCTTATCCGCGCCGTTCAATAGAAGCGGATTCTGCGAAGCGTAAAAGTCCACGAATCCGGCCTTCACCAGACGCTTGCCGTCGGGTTTCGAAATCGCGCACCCATACCCGGACACAGCGGCATCCTTCACGAGCGAATTCGAGCCCAATATCATCGCCGCAGCGTCCGGAGAACCTCCGCTAATCTGGCCATCCACGAGAATGAACATATGGTGTTTAGACTTAACGGCCGGGACAGCGTTTTCACTTTTGAATTTGTGGATGTACGTTTTAAGCCCTGAATCCACTCCCACTTTCCTCTGTCCCCTTACACTGAGATTCTCGAACGTGGCCAAAGCGTTCGCCGATGCCTGCACACCGGTGTCAAAACCCTCCACATGCACATTCCATACCAGAAGCGGACCATTGTCTCCCGTCAAAGATAGCCCTGTATGCCCGGAACCCGACGGGGCTTTTATCAGGACATCTTTAACCGCGCCCTGATTGTAAGCAAAGAACGCCAGCCCTATCGCCCCGGGATTGCCCTCTCCCACGTCTATCGTCATATTGAAGACGCTGTTCCTGAATGCCTGAGCCACGCCCCAGCTCGTAGTTATAACCGCCTGCGGGTTGTCCGCATCGGCAAATGCCGCAGACCTGTCCGCCACCCTTATTACCGTCTTATCGCGGCTTTGCCCCTGGAGTATCCTCCTGCACGGAGCGCTGCCCTCGCGGGGAGGCGCTTTTATCGGAGCCGAAATCACGTAAACACCGTCCGGCACATAAATCAGGCCTGTCTTGTTGTATGCCGCCTGAAATGCCTCCGTATCGTCATGCCTGCCGTCGCCCACCGCACCGAATGCCTTCACATTCAAGATGTCCGAATCAGCGGGAAAAAATACCCCTTCCGGCCTGACCTTCCCATTGGCCTCCCTGATCTGTTCCACCGGCGGATCAACAGCTTCCGCATGCAGTCCGCATACAAAACCCGCCAAACACACTGCCGCGGCAAAACGCGCCGCCCGTCCTGCAGCCGTTATGTCCTTTTGTTTCTCATTCATGCAACACCCCCTGCTTTACACTTTCCAATTCCCGTCAAGAACACATGTTTTGCGAAATATCACGCGCCGCCGGAGCCTCGCACCGGCCCTGGGGAAGACTTCTTTATTCCGGCCAACCTTGTTTTTCCACCGGGAGGACATGAACTCTCCCCCTTTTCTATGCCAGAGGATTTGATATCCACAGAATCCGCCGGACTGTCGTTCCCGAAAATCTTCTCCAGCAAACGATCTGCAGCTTTCCTTCCGACTTCGTATGACGGCACCCTGACATAATCGCAGAGGCGGCCCTGAATCCATACGCGCGACTCTGAAAAAGTCACTACGGAAATATCCTCCGGAACCCCAACGCCGCATTCATAAAGGCCTCGCTCCAGCGCGCCGTGCATGCCGTACGCCACGACCGCGGTCGGTTTCCAAGCAAGCATTGCACGAACGGCTTCCAGCCTCGTTGCCGGCAGCACCTCGTCTCCCGCCGGCCTGAACACCTTCGGAGAGAGCCCCGAAGAACACATCGCAAGAGTATAACCGCGCTGTCGGTGCTCCGCGCTGTAATGCGCGTAGTCCAAGGATTTTTCAGCATGGCTGCAGTCGAGAAAACATATTCGTTTGTGCCCCATGGCGGTCAGATACTCAACTGCCTCCGCCGACATTGCCTCATCATCAGGCCGAACACAGTCCGCCGTCCCTGCGGTATTGATCCACACAGACGGCATACCGCAGCCGCATATGACTTCATGCATACCCGACGGCGCGCCATGTGTGTAGTCCACGAGAATGCCGTCGCTGGACCACTCCGTGAGCACAGACGGCAGCTGCGCTCTGTCTGAAAGCATGCTGTCGGGCAGACGCGAAATTTTCAGCTGAAAACCAGATTCCGCCAACCGATCACAGACTCCGAACAATACCCCGTTCGGAAGATTGCTCCTTACCGCATCCGTGCCCATGAGTAACGTGGCGCACTTGAAACGTCCGCTTACAATCGACTTGGCCGCGGAATTCGGACGGTACCCGAGACGCCGGGCGCACATTTCCACTCTTGCCCGTGTAGCCGGATCAACGCATTTCATGCCGCGAAGCGCCCGCGATACCGTCATATGACTTACCCCCGCGTCATGCGCTATATCGTGCAGTGTCGCCCTCATTAAGATCCTTCGTATACGGCCGCTTTCCCGGAAACCTCTACAATTCGCCCCACTCACATCACGGCACCCCGCGCCGCCTGCGGCGGAGCCGTCATCGTGTTAACGTTAACATAGAAATAAAAAAAACTGTCAACTCCTATTTGACGTGACACCTCCAAGGATATGAGTCAATGACACACCTTCAATGCGTCAATGAAACCAACCCCTTGCCGTACAAAATATTACGCAGTATAACCCATCTACTCCGCTGTTTTGAACGACAAATAAGCCAGCACGCCACCCCGGCGCAGGAAATATCACGTCTGGTCAAATGGTTTTACACCACCGCCCGGCGTTCTCAGTGTTTCGCGTGTATCCGGGAGGCGGTGAGAAATACGGCGGCTCCCGGCAGTCCGGGGCTCCCGGCATCAAAAGTATACAGCGATTCTCAAACGGCAGAGAAGCCCTGCAGCATGATAATAAAGTCGCGGACACATAAAACGCGTCCAATACCGGATACGCTGCACGCGGCACTCAAACCCCGCGCGCACCATGCGTGAACGAGTCAGCACCATGTCATTGTACAACACACCGCACCTGTCCCATCAAACTCCGAATGTACCGTGCGCTAACGAATGGCAGAGCAGACATCCTAACACACATGATCGGCAAACTCCGCACGCACCATGCGTGGAAGCGCCGCGCCTCAACAACAGCCCCGGTGAAAAATTCATGGATAACGCAGACGCTAGAAGACGCTCTCCATTTACGGCTGCAATTCCCCGCCGGACAGATGCGGCTATTCAGCCGTTTTTTCTAAAGTCGCAGCCTGAAGCCGTATCTGCGAAAGGAAACGGTTCGGTTCGCCCACGAGTTTCCACGATACCTTGAGGCTCTCCCCCTCTCCTTCTGCACGGAAACGCACTGTAAAGCAAACCGCCGCCTCCGCTGGAACCGGAGCCCAAGGATGCGACAGATTCGCATTCCATGTCCTGTCTGAGAAAGACGGAGCGGAACCATCGGAAAGACTGCACGAAAACTCTCCCTGCCCGCCGTTTGTAACTCCCGCGTACACTTTTAATTCACGCTCTTCTCCGTCAGCAGGCACTGTGAACGTAAATCCATTGCCTACGCAGTTTCCCCACAGGCCCGTATGAAAGTTCGACCTTGCCTCCACTCCTCCTTCGGCCGTCCATCCCATTCTAATTGCGCATCCCGGATTCACCGAAATAAATCCTTCCCCCGTTTGCCCCGGCAGTCCGATTTTGTTTGCACCGGGTTTTCTTACAATCTCCCCGTTGCCTTTCCATCCGGAGAATACAACCCAGTCCTCAAATTTGCTGCCGTCTATATTCACAACCCCGGGCGAAGGCTCGGACGTCATGGAAAGCAGCCCCGAGTATCCGCCTACCGTTATCGTTTTGGGAGAACGGTTGTTTATTTTGTTCTTCTCGGTATTGATCCGGTTTATGTCGTCTGCCTCCGCGCTGACCACATGTGTTCCTTCGGAGGCCGTCCAGATTCCGCGGGACGGCCCGCCCGAAGGAGAAATAACACGAGTCTCTCCGGGACGCATGGGCGTCTCTCCTCCGTCTCCACCCCAGCCGGTGACTTTGCCGTCCACGGAGAATGTAAGCGCCACGGAACTATTGTACATTCCGACATACGTTGAAGCGGGGTTGAGCGTAGACCCTTCGCCTGCGTTCACAATGGAGCCCTCAAAAACGACCTTGTCTCCGGCTGAAATCTGTCCAACCGGTTCTTTTACGCGAATATCGCGGACAATCAGATCAGGCCGCGCAGAATCCGTAAAAGCGGTAATTTTCTCTGCCTCAGAAAGTCGTCCGTCTTCAGAAACCGCAACCGCTTCGTATGTATAACCGAGACCGGGCTGCAGCAGCGCAGACTTGTCGCAGAACTCGAATACGCAAGCTTTCCCCGGCTCCGCCCGAAAAGTGGCCGCGTGCATCCCCATGCGTTTGATAATTACCGAATCCGCACCATGATTCTCCGGCAGGGTGCATTTGAACGAAACGCTGTTTTCGGAAGATTCGACGCCGGAAAACGACGGTTTAACCGGCGCCGTACCCTGAGCGGCATCGGAAACCGCTTTGAGCATAACAATCTTCACGCGCGAGTTCACGTCAAGCGCAAGCACGTTATCCGCAGAAAACTCAGGAACATTGTCAAGCAGCTTGAACGCCCCCTCTTCGGCCGGAGCTTCAGATCCGGAACCAATTTCGCCCTGCTCATACACACCTGCGCACTCGAGCGGGATCTTTTTGGAGAACTCCAGCGCCGCGCGCACAGGAGGATTGTCCACAGATGCG
>CASEAR010000094.1 GCA_949285835.1 uncultured Verrucomicrobiota bacterium
ATAAATGATGCTGGTTTCAAGGAATCAGCAGGTTCTATCTGCTGCATTTTTGCCGATTACATAAAAAAAGCAAAACAGGACAGGTAGCATAACATGAAAGAGCCGTTAACCTATAAGGAAAAAGAAAAGAACCAATATTCTGGCGACAGGAGGTTCCTTGGCATGAAGACGAACAAGAAGCCCTTGGATCGTGCGGAAGTGGTGGAGATTGTTTCCGAAATGCTGAAAGATCATAAGACGCTGGCAACGTGTTCGATTATTATATCGTTGCTGGCATTGCTTGTTTCATTTCTAACATTGCTTTTTGCACCGCTGCTGCATAGTTGACAGAATAAGCCGGAGTCCTCCGGGGCTCCGGCGTAATATGAACTTGCAGGAGGCAGAAAAAAACTTGTAGCGGATTTGTAGCGGATTCAAGCCGAAAATTAACGTATAAATACGCATAATAAGGAAAAATAAACAGCCTCAAAATGAGGCTAAATTAACATGTTCCGATCTTCATTGTCGTATCCATGGCTGCAAGCGGGGGTGTCCCGGCTTTCTCCAGGAATTTTTTCGCGAACTTGCAGACAATATCGCCACCCGCGGTTTTCTCTGTTGTATAAACAGAAGCGGTATCGAATTTCGTCTGCAGGATGAGGCGTTTGCCTTCGCTGCTTTTAATCCGGAGATAATTGTTGTCTCCGCGCAGAAGCTGTTTCCCATCGAAGGAAACTTTCAGCAGACCGGACGATTTGGAGTATTGATCCTGAAGCACAACATCAAGCGGGCCGTTTTTCACATTTGCAAGCGGAGCTGGCTGTTCCGCGGCGCGGAGGGAAAAGCCGGAGACAAGAACAAGGGCGAACAGGACGGAGATTGCGGAGTGTGCTTTTTTCATTTGGAAATCCTTTCTGTCTGAGAAGTTGATAATTTACTTTATTCCACATTGCAAACGCATCCGCTTCGGCGGGACTCTTCCGCCTTGAAGCACATCAGATGCGATTCCAGCGTGTCATCGACGCCGGATCGGATCGTGGAGGGGTCTCCGGTTTCGAGCGCAGTGACGAAGGAGTCCATGAGGCCGCCGTCCCCGCCGCCGTGACCGGAGAGGATGCTTCCGTCATCCACGGCATTCGGATCAATTTCGGTGATTTCATCCGTGAGGAAATTCGTGAGGCGGATCATGGAACCGTTTGCGAGAATCGCGCCGCGTGTGCCGCAGATTCTTGTCTGGCGGCCGCGCTCGTTGCAGAACGCGGTCATAAGCATCTGTGCCGTGGATCCGTCAGCAAAGCTCATGTTGACCACCTGGTTGTCCACGACATCGTTGTCACAGCGGTAGGCACAGCGCCCGTAGGGACCGTTCCGCAATGCCTCTGCCACACCCGCGGGCGTGGTATCGGGCGTCAGGACATCGGTCGGCCAGAGGTGTCCGCGTCCATGCGCCACCCTGTCGCGCAAATAGATTTTCAGCGCGGAGGCCGGGCACTGCGACTCCACTTCCGGAGGGCACTCCGTGCAGCGGTCAGCGCCGCCGGCGGGCTGGTTCTCCTTCCGGAATTCAAACAGGGAGCCGAAGGATTGAATCTTGACGCACGGGC
>CASEAR010000095.1 GCA_949285835.1 uncultured Verrucomicrobiota bacterium
CTCGGCCATGCTGTCTTTCGGCGGGAAGCAATGGACCCGCCTCGCCGGTGCCGGTTTCTCAAAGAAAACGCGCAAATGCGGCCGCCCGGGGAAAATGCCTCTTAGACAAAAAAATGCAGACATAACGCTCGGATTCCATACGTCCTCAGTTTTCAAACTTAAGATATGCACGAGGATGAGAATATTCATGACTCTTTTAATAATGCTGACTTTCTGTGTGATTTTTTTAGGGTTTTATTCCAGCAGAAAGTGCAACATCGCTGTTTTCCAGAAACAAGCTGTCCGCATATCGCCAATAATGCAGCTATTTTACGCGATTCTTTTCATGCGCACGTACTTACTACAGGTATTCTGCAACTTTCCATAACCTGCCATTATCCGCTGGGAGCTTTCAAATTTGTTTGAAACATGATAAAATTTGAGCGTTTTATGTTGGTGTCCGGGTATTCTGCCCATAAGTGTCCGGGAGAAATCGTGGTTTTCCGTCGGCATGTGACGAACAACACGGAAGAGAAATAATACATACAATTTATACGGGAATCGGAATGCAATATATCAGTACGCGCGGAAAAGCTGAAAAGTCAAATTTTTGTGATGCCGTTATGACAGGACTTGCCAGAGACGGTGGACTTATCATGCCGGAATTCTTCCCGGATTTCTCAGACCGTCTTGAACAATTGTCACGGCTTGGGTATTGCGATCTTGCGTATGAAATAATGCGCCCTTTCGCGGACGACATTCCTGACAACGTTCTGCATGAAATAATACGGAAGAGCTACCTCTCATTCAGAGACAGCGAAATTACACCAGTAAAACGTGTTGGTCCAGTTTATATCCTTGAGCTTTTTCACGGGCCGACGCTGGCATTCAAAGATGTGGCGCTTCAGTTCCTCGGCAATCTCTTCGAGTACATTCTCGGAAAACGCGGCGGCAAACTGAACATCATCGCCGCAACTTCTGGGGATACCGGATCCGCCGCAATATACGGTGTACGCGGACGCAGAGGCATAACCATATTCGTCATGCATCCTGATGGCAGGGTCAGTCCAGTTCAGGAAATGCAAATGACATCTGTAACGGATCACAACGTTTTCAATATTGCCATTGACGGAACATTCGATGATGCACAAGCCATTGTGAAATCGCTGTTCGCGGATCTGGAATTCAAAGACAGAAATTCCCTCGGCGCGGTTAATTCAATCAATTGGGCCAGAGTTCTCGCGCAAATAGTTTATTATTTCTACGCCGGTCTCAAAATCCGTTCAGAAACCGGTTTTCCAAAAGTATCTTTCTGTGTGCCAACGGGAAACTTTGGCGACATTTTTGCCGGTTATTCTGCGGCCATGATGGGGCTTCCTGTCGACAAATTAATTCTGGCCACAAACGAGAACGATATTCTCTCAAGATTTTTCAACTCTGGCGTTTACAAAGCGGCAGAGGTAGTGCCGACAATAAGTCCGTCGATGGACATTCAGGCCGCTTCCAATTTCGAGCGCTGGATATATCTGCATTTCTCCGGCAATTCTGACATGGTACGCGATCTTATGCGCAAGTTCGCATTGGAACGAGAGATATTCATCGACTTGCAGACTGCACCTGACAAGTTTATTTCCGCGGGACGTGCAGGCACTGCAGAAGCCCTTGAAACAATAAAGCGCTTCTACGGCGAATTTGGATATGTACTGGATCCACACTCGGCAGTTGGAGTTTCCGTGGCACTGTCCTCACCATGCAGCAAAACTCCGATTATTTGTTTGGCCACGGCACATCCTGCAAAATTCCCTCAAGCCATCAAAGATGCCACGGGAATTGACGGCTTAGCAAAAGCGCCTCAAATAGAAGCGCTGAAGACACTTCCCACGCTGAAATTCAAACTGCCTTCCGATAAATGCGCCGTCGCGAACTTCATTGAACGTAAACTTTCGTCTATCCAGGACTGATTCAGGAACTTTCATATGCAAAACAGGCCGGATCAACTACTTCTTGCTCTTCTGCGTAAAACAAGGTTGTTCAATGATGTTCAGCTTGACATGCTTGCGGCCGATGAGCGGGCTCCGGATGAAGGAATAACGTCAGCAGTTACGCGACTTGGGCTCGCAAACGAGGAGGATTTTCTTAAAGCAGTAGCGAACGTACTAGAAATGGAGTACATTGATGTCTCCGAGATCAAAGACACAGACAAAACTCTTATAGAGAAACTCCCTGCACGAACCGTTTTCCAGTACGGCGTCGTTCCTGTTTCATTCGACTCAGATACTCTTACAGTTGCAACCAGCGAGCCATTCAACCAATCGCTGGCAGATGGTCTCAGACTAGCCTCTGGATTTCATATTGCTTTTGTCGTTTGCTCGTCCGAGAAGATTGCAAAACAGGCGCGCAAGTACTACGGCGTCGGAGGCGACACCCTCGAAGAAATGATTTCTGGAGGACGATACGAGGTTGAAACCGAACAAGGAA
>CASEAR010000096.1 GCA_949285835.1 uncultured Verrucomicrobiota bacterium
GCGTATTAGTGCTTACACACGAACGAAGTTTCGCGCAGCCGCGCCGTTCCGGTGAATTGCAAGTGTGGCGTCTGCTAATCTTTTGCATGTAAATTGCAGGATAGGCGTCCAACATTTTTTTAGGGACAGACTTTTGGTATCCAGACCGCAAGTGAATAGTACGCATTTGTGGCACTTTCCGCCGGCGGATTTTCCCGGCATGCCGCCGATGGCGTTCCCCGCAGCCAGCGCAGGCGAAGTCCGTTAATTTTTGTGAACACAGCGCCGCTCCGCACAGCCACGCACAACCGTTCCGTTCATGGTGCTTGACAAAAAAACGGTATTGCAATAAGTTGACCCCGTTTTGCTCGGAATTGTCCCTCTCCGGAAAATATTCCGGCGGGAACCTGCAGGCAGCGTGTCGCGTTATGAATAAATCTGAAAATGCACGAAAACTTTTTGAATCTGGGGCCAACTGCGCGCAATCCGTTTTCGTCGCGTTTGCCGAAGACTTCGGGATACGCCGGGAAGATGCGTTTAGACTTGCGTGCGGACTCGGCGGCGGCGTAGGCCGTACACGAGAGGTATGCGGCGCTGTTTCGGCAATGGCGCTTATCGCCGGAATGAAATATGGAAGCCGCAGCCCCGACGACAAAAAAGCAAAGGACGAAACCTATGCTATTGTGCAAATGATGGTGAAAAAATTCCGGTCAAAAACCGGTTCAGTTGTTTGCAGGGATTTACTTGGAATACCTGGCGGCGCACGGGAAGACTCTGTTTCAGAAAAACGTACGCGCGAATACTACGCCAGAAGGCCATGTTCTGAAATTGTTGCTATCGCGGCAGAAATCGCAGAGGAAATGCTGGGCTCCAGCCCGGAAAACTTCCTGAAATCAGACGAACGCGCAAATTCAGCGGAGTCATAATGGACACTGACAAAAAGACCTTATCCGGTAGCTCCGGCGGTATACCCGGTATCCCCGCGCGCGGTTTTTTGAAAAACCGGTATTTTCTTCTCTTTTTCACCTTTCTTAAAATATCGCTTTTCGTGGTAGGAGGAGGCTTGGCTATGCTGCCCGTGATAGAGGACGTTTTTGTTCGCAAGACAAAGCTTATTTCCGAAAAGGATATGCTGGATATGGTGGCATTCACTCAGACGGTTCCGGGCATTATCGCCGTAAATTCCTCCGTTTTCATAGGCAACCGGATTGGCGGATTTTTCGGAGCGCTGGCGGGTGTTTTCGGCGTCGTGCTTCCGTCGTACGTCATAATCGTTGTCATCGCCATGTGCTTCCCTCATCTGTCGCCGGAGAACGAAATGCTCAAAGGGGCGTTCCTCGGCGTACGCGCATGCGTCACCGGCCTGATTTCAGTTACCGCAATACGGCTCATCAGGAAGGGAATACACAATGCTGTCGAAGCGCTTGCGACCGTCATTTTTACAGTCGCGGCAGTTTGCGGCATTTCCCCCATATGGATCATCCTGTCGTCTATGCCGCTTGGACTCCTATACGTTTTTCTCAAGAATTCACGGGTCACCGGCAGATCGGGAGATGCAAAATGACAGCTTTGGTAATGCTTTCCCTAAAGTTCGTCAAACTCGGATTCTTCTGTTTCGGCGGCGGATACATGCTTATTCCTCTGCTTATCTCAGAATTTGTAGGAGACGGCAAAATATTGAGCGATACGGTATTTGCGAACCTCGTATCAGTCGCACAGGTAACTCCCGGCCCCGTCGGCATTAACACCGCAACCTTCGTGGGATGCGTTACGGCAGGCCCTGTCGGCGCGGCGTTCACAACTGCCGGTCTAATCATGCCAAGCGTTTTGCTGGGAACGCTGGCTGTAAAAGCCATAGACAAATGGAATGATACTGCTTTTGTGCAAGGTATGCTGCACGGCACAAGACTCGCGGCCATAGCCTTGATCGTGTACGCGGCCTTTGTTTTTATGGGGCTTTCGCTTTTTTCCACTTCGGTATCTGTTGCAGAAATTTTCAAGGCGGCAATAAGGTTAAACAGTGAATCTTTAGGCATTTCTCCTACAGGCATAATAATTTGTGCCGCTGCAACGTCGCTGATGCTGTTCGCCAATCTGTCGGTTACCATGCTTATTTTCTGCTCCGGCGTGCTTGGCGCCCTGCTATTTCCTTTCATCGGGTAAAACCATACCGAACATTTCCGCCATGAATGTTGTGACACGGGCAGTCAGGCGTTGCGCCGCGTAAAAGTCAAATGCTTTATACGCGGACGCTGCTGCCTCCCAAGTCATAAACACACATACTTCACGCCGTCATTACATATCGCAAACAAACCGCGCCATTTCCGGTACATGATTTCATATCAGCATTTGCCATGGAGACACAAATCTGGCTGAAATGGAACATATACGCCGTTCGTTTTACGTTTCTCGTCCTCTAATGCTTCTATATAAAGTTTTATAAAACAATAAAACATATACTTGGAATACTGCGCGATTCAGAACAAAAAACGCAGCAGAAATCAAGAGGAGGAGTTCTCATTCTGCTAACATATTCCTTAGGCCTCTTCAAAAGACGCATACGTTGATGATGTTCTTTTCCTTTGATCTGCGCAATTTACGAATGTCCGCATATTCAGAAGAGTGCGCGATATGTACATACAGGATTACTAATGCGACGCAATGTCCATAAATACACTCTCGATATCCAGAGACTCAACGTCCGATATATAAGAAAAGCCTTTAGAAGTATAGAATTTCGCGATTGATACTGTTCTTCTTGTTCCATGGGATCGGGATCCGTGTAAAAACCAGTTCTCGTTATGATTAATCAAGCCCGACAAACAAAGGGAAGAACCGCACGACCGACAGCAGAGGGAACTGCATGACGGGCGGATAAGCGCGCGGTGTTGAACATCTCTCTTATATCCGTTGTTATCACGCGGGTATCGACGCAGTATTCTGCAGCCTTCAAAGAAAAAAAGGGGGTCCATTTCTATGTGCCCAGAACATGACATGCCCGGCTGCCGGACGGCAATGCTGCTTCACCAGAACACGATTTTGGCCAGGTGCGGTATAATCTCAGGTTGTTTCTCTGGATAATATGGCATGTCTGGCATGCTTTACTTTAGCAGCCCAGCATCAATGTGGCTGTAGGGCGGCGGAACGTATTTATTTACTTTCTTTGAGTATCACAAATGAGCTTCGATGTGACATTTTATCATTTAGAATAAGAACAAAATTTGTTCTGATGCGATAAAAGACGTTTTGATCTGCGGTCGTTTTTTATTTACTACTCAGCGCGGATTGTGTCCATCCGCCGCCCGGCGTTATGCCCCAATGCAATCGTATCTTCATCCGTGTTTATCTCGTCTTCGGATATCTGGTGTTAAAATTGCACCTGAGTCACACCTTTGCAGCTCGCGTTTCCAGAGCGTCCGCGAGACGCCGTATCTAAGTCAGTTATTCCATGCCTTGCCCAGACGTTCGCGGTCTTCAAACTTAAGATGTGCCCGGGGATGAGAATATTTGCTATACTCCGCCATGATGTTTCCTTTCTGCGTGGATCTTGCTGCAGGTTCCATTTCATCAGAAAGCGAAACATCACTGTTTTCAAAGAATGATCCGCCCGCATGGCAGCAATGCGGATGCACCTCTTTTGGGCGTTTCTTTTCATGTCTGTAATCCTTCCTTGGGTATGGACGTTACATTCTGCAACTTTGCGCACCTTTACGGTATTTAAATCAACTTGACATACAACCGCATCTTAATTAGCATTCGTGTGTTGGCTGTCGTATCGGTTTTCATACCGCAGAAAATGTTCATATCAAAGCCCGGAGGAAAACATGACAGAAGAGGAAAAAAAAGAAATAGAAAAACTGCCGGAAAAATACCGGCCTCTTGGTGCCTGGGGTTATTTGGGTTACACAATTTTATTTTCAATCCCTTTACTCGGACAGATTTGCGTCATCCTCTTTGCTCTTGACGGGAGCAACGTGGCACGGCGCAGTTATGCTCGTTCTTTCCTCCTGATACCCCTGATATGGGCAGTTATACTCCTTGTTATTTCAATGTATACTACTTCATGGTTTTACTGAAGTTATGTTCCACATGGAACGTCTATCTCTCTAAACGTTGTCTTTGAAAAACAAAATAATTAAATCCCTTTTTGTTATTTACACATCATTCCTTGAAATTACACACTTCTTGAAGTGTACAATATATAATTCAAACAACGGAGAACGACTTTTAATTTGCACGACAGTCTATACTAAGGCAACTTTCGTCGGCAAGTAAACATCCTTCCAGGAAACACACAGCACCTAAACGCTGTCTCTTTTTCTGCTCACCTCTGGCTGCCGGAAATAAAGGAACTCAATGCACGCTTTTGAAACCGCCCCCAGACCGGATGCTGCTTTCACCCATGAAAACCTTTGACTTGAGAAGCAGGATATATATTGTCATTTATTGCGGCCAGATTATTCGCGTTCATCTAGTGGATAAAATACACGGTGCGAAGTGTCGATGCAGCGAAAAAATTAATCACGCGGTGCGTTTGCAGATAAAAACGGGGGCATTGCACCGATATTCTTGCCAAATTATCCGTGTGCGCAATTTCCTGCTACCCGTCCAAATCTGTTTGAACACCTTGGAGACGTACAATAGTCAATAACCACCTCTTCAGGGGCTCAAAAGCCGCCCGGCGTGATATATCATGTATTTATTCGTTGTTTGGTGTGATCAAACGCTGCCCGATCGTGTCTTGGCAGTTCATCTATTTTTTTCCAGCTGCACGTGTGCTGCTTTGCGCTCATTTGGGATTTTAAATCCATTGCCAATTACCCCATTTTATTGCTCATAAGGCGATTTTATGACATAATGACGGCCTTTCCGTTTTCAGATTTCAGACATAATGCGACGTACAGAAATGAATACATTTGATGTCATTGTTGTTGGCGGCGGACATGCTGGATGCGAAGCCGCATTGGCATCCGCGCGATCCGGATCAAACACACTTCTTATCAGCCTGCAGCGCAGCAAGCTGGCGTCCATGCCGTGCAATCCTTCAATCGGCGGAATAGCAAAATCTCACCTTGTATTTGAGTTGGACGCACTCGGGGCAGAAATGGGGAAAAACACAGACTTTTCAGGGCTTCAGTTTCGTTTGCTCAATACACGCAGGGGGGCGGCCGTCCAATCTAACCGGGCACAATGTGACAAATACATATATTCAGCAAAGATGCAAAATACGCTGGAAGAATGCCCACGTTTGTCAATTCTCGAAGATGAAGTCGTCGCTCTCATACTTTCCGGAGATATCGTGAAAGGCGTTCGAACGGCATCTGGTACGGAATTTTTCTCAACCTCTGTCGTTATTACCGCAGGAACCTTCTTAAACGGGACAATACACATTGGGCATGAAATGATATCCGGAGGCGGAAACGGCCAAAAAGCATCGGTTCCTCTGGCGCTTCAGCTGAAAAAATACGGCTTCATACCTGCCAGATTAAAAACAGGAACCCCACCGCGCCTCGACCGCAACACAATAGACTATTCAAAAACACAAGTACAGGACGGCATTATTCCGCCACCATTGTTCTCCTGGAAATACAGAAAGCTACTGAAAGAAGATGGCCCCGTAATTAACGACGATATGTTCCACGTGGAACATATCTCCACGGAAATACCGCCGCTGCCGTCTATTTTTTCCTCTCCATCCGGACGCTTTATTCTAAATGAAAAGAAACTTGGAGACTCTCTGCTTTCTTCGGGAGAAATGTTCCACGTGGAACATTTTCTTCCATTCTGGGCAAGAAAAAATCTTGTTTCATTCCCTTGTTTTTTAACGCACACCACAAGAAAAACCCATGAAATAATCAAAGACAACCTCTCTTCATCATCGCTTTACGGCGGAGATATAACAGGAAAAGGAGCGAGATATTGCCCATCAATAGAAGACAAAGTCGTAAAATTCAGCGATAAAGACTCTCACCACATATTTCTTGAACCTGAATCCTGTTTTCCTGAATTCAACATGATATACCCCAATGGGTTGTCGTGCAGTCTCCCTAGAGATGTCCAGATAAAGATGGTGCATTCTGTTCCTGGATTGGAAACCGCTGAACTCTATGCTTTCGCATATGCAATCGAGTATGATTTTTATGACCCGAGAAATTTGAAGCCTTCTCTGGAAACAAAACTTGTTCACGGTCTATTTTTTGCGGGGCAGATAAACGGAACAACCGGATATGAAGAAGCGGCCGCCCAGGGATTTGTTGCGGGGATTAACGCCTCAAGATATGTTTCGGACACTGAGCCTGTTATCTTTTCAAGATCAGATTCATACATCGGAGTTATGATAGACGATCTCACTACAAAAGGCACCGACGAGCCGTATCGAATGTTTACTTCGCGTGCAGAAAGGCGGCTGCTGCTCAGACAGAGCAACGCAAGATACAGGCTGATTCCGCAGGCGGCGCAGATAAATATTGCAGATCCTGAGTTCATTGAGGAATCCCGGTATCTTGACTCTGTTATTTCAGAAGAAATCCTGCGCCTTGACAGTACCAGAACTTCCGGTGTTTCTCTTTCGGCAATGCTGTGCAAGCAGGGGGTGAGTTACAGAGATCTTCCAAGTTCTCGAGATCTTCCCAAGGAAGCAATCGAAGAAATTGAATACAGAATACGATACCGGGTATACATCGATCACGAATTAAAACTCGCAGAAAAAACTAAGAAAGAAGAATCCGTCAAGATCCCGGAAGATATTGACTACATGTCCATAGGTACAATCCGTTATGAGGCTAGAGAAAAGCTCGCCGCTGTCAGACCACTGTCCCTCGGCGCCGCAGGTCGTATCCCTGGAGTAAATCCTGCGGATGTGGCTATGCTGGCCGTTCATATAAGGCGAAATTCACATAAGCAGACTGATGACAATGACGTACAGGAATAATCTGATTGAAAGGAATGCCGTTCGATCAGACACAGCTGCACTTGTTCAGCTTCGCAGAAATTCATCTGGAAAACAAAAATGTATGTCTAGCAAAACGCGCATTGCACCACTCACGCAACCGTAAACTATCCTGCTATCGTTTTTTGCCGTGCCGGTACTAGCTATATGACGTGATATCCGGCATATAATCCTGAATGTTCCCGAATAAAGCCGGTGCGATATTCTTCTTCATACGCCTTCAATACGCTTATGAACGCACTAATT
>CASEAR010000097.1 GCA_949285835.1 uncultured Verrucomicrobiota bacterium
AGGTTGAGACCTTCGTTCAGGTTGACCTTCTGGTACCCTACGATGTTGCTGGAATAGACTTCCGCAGCGCACGCGCAAAGAGTTATGGCGGGCGTGTTTTGGGGGACGGATCGCAGGTGTTTGGGTATGCGGCCAAATTAAGTATTGCGCGACTTGAGCAGAACATCTGCAATATTAAATCGCTGCTTCTGCAAAGCCGGCTGAGTGTCCCGGAATTAAGCATTGTGCTGCCCAAGCATCTGCAAGCCGCAGGTTCCGAACTATCGCCCTGCCCCGCGCATGCATGGAGAGTTGCCATATTTGTCCGCGTTGTCCGAAGACCGAACTCCCGAGGAGCCTTAACATAGTTTTCGGTAATTTTCCCCGCATTCGAGGAGTAACGGGTTAGAACTCAAATCACCATCCGATAAACCCTGCCCGGCGCCTGTGATATCAGATATGAGGAAAAGGACAGTGAAAAGTCAGGTTCGCACAAATGCAGGGAACGAAACGTCTTTTCTAAAAAAAGGGTGGACGGTTCCCGTGTACAGAAAAAAATTACCGTAGACTCATGATTATCTCTGCGGTCCGGCGCGCGGTTTCTTCCCAAGTGAAGAGTGACGCGCGTTTGAGTCCGGCTTCACGCATCCGCAGTAATTTCTGAGGATCAGATAGGCACGAAACAATGGCGGACGCCATGGCACCGACATTGCCGGCGGGCACGACCACACCGGCATCAGCACATATTTCAGGCTGGGATCCGCCGTCCGTACAGCACACTGGAAGCCCGTTCTGCATGGCTTCCACGATCTGGAGTCCGAAGCCTTCATATAGAGACGGATGTACAAGCATATCGGAGGAACGATACAATCCGGAAAGTGCTTCGTCGGAAATAAAGCCGGTAAATACTGCATTGACGCCTAGCTCAGAAGCGAGCGCGGGCGCTTGCGGGTAACGGCTGTCGGTCTGACCCGCTACAATTAGTTTAAGCGGGAATGGAAGCTTTCCGGCGGCCTGATGTACAGCTCGCACCAGCCCAGTGACATTTTTGTAAGGATCCATTCTGCCGACGTACAATATGGTGCGTTCGGAGGAGTGCGGAGCCGTACAGCCTTCGTGCGAGGGCAATGGCGCGGCGCGCGTATCCGCGCCATCGTACACAACATGGATTTTGGAAACGCTTCTGTCACTGAGGTGGAGAAGGCGGCGCATGTCGCGCATGGAGGCCCGGCTTCCCGTGATGACGGCATCGGCCTGCGCGACGGCGGTTTTCAAACACAATCTATAGACCCGCTTCATCCGGCATGTGCGGGAATTGGGGGCGTAGTCTTCCACCGCCAGAGGGATTACATCGTGTATGTTGACCACGCAGTGTGCCGCTGCACGCAACCCCGGCATAAACGCGCAGAATGGTATCATGTAATTCGGCGAATGGTACACGCTGGCGTTGAGACTGCGCAGGAAACGCGGGAAACAGAGCTGACTGCGGACAGAAAGCGGGCCGTACGGAAAGACGGCGGTGTGAACGTTTGCCATGGCGTCGAGGCCTGCAAGCGCAACTTCACGCTTCATAATCTCCTCCGACCCGAAAACCGCGGTAAACTCGCACTGACGAATGATTTCAGGGAGCCGGGAAATCATCTCCCTTGCATAGACTCCAATGCCGGAAGGGTTCTCGAATATCCATCGTGCGTCGAATACGATTCTCATCGGACGACGCTCCCGTAGACTTTGAGCGTGAGCTCCGCTGTACGCCTCCAGCTGTACGCGGAGGAGCGCTTCTTCCCCTTCTCTATCAGAGCGTCACGAAGGCCGGTATCGCACACGACCTTATCCACGGCGGCGGCCCATTCGTCAGCGTCGAAGCCTTCGAGTACGCAGGCGGCGTCCCCCAGCACCTCGCGCAGGGAGCCTCCCGGAGACGAAACTACAGGGACGCCGCAGGCCATGGCTTCAAGAGGAGGAAAACCGAACCCCTCATAAAACGAAGGCATTACAAATGCCTCTGCGCCGGAATATGCCGCCACAAGGTCTTTATCGTCGATATGACGCAGCCATTTAAGGCGGCCGGAGCTTATGTACGGCTCGAAACGCGAGATAATGGACTCGCTTTTCCAGCCGATGCCGCCGATCACAACAAGAACGACGCCGGCGCTTTGCATGCGGTCAAGGACATCCAGCAGGAACGCTTGATTTTTGCGCGGCTCCACGGTTCCGACCGTAAGTATGAACGGGCGGTCTATGCCGTACTCTTTTCTGAAGGAAGAGATCCTTTCCGAGGAACATTTGGCAAAATGCGGAGAAATGCCGAGAGGGATCGGAAAAAGCTTGCCGGAGGCGCATGGGAAGAATTCCTCCGTCTCACGCGCGCTGAAATCGGAAATTGTGATCACAGCCGAGGCAGAAGCAATTGAACGCCCGAGGGAACGCCTCAAATTGCGCAGGTTGCGGGCTTCGGCGAACTGCGGATAGCGCATGAAGCTCATATCGTGCACCGTCAGCACCGACGCGCCATGCCTCACGGGAGCTGAGACGAAGTTTGTAAAATGGTAGACGTCCGCTTTCCCTGCAAACCGGTCAAAATAAGGTTCCGGGAAATAACGCCATATGCGGCGCATGACGCCGCCCGGAACAAATCTGCACGGGACAGGACAGGTACGCGGGGGGAAAAGGCCTTCCGCCGCCCGCCGTCGGAAGTCAAAATAAAACAGACTGATGGAATCCCCTGCCGGGAGTATCTCCGAGAGCTCGCGCGCCAAAACGCGGGTGTAGCGCCCTATTCCGGCAGACTGCACGACGGCGGGCTGGTAGTCCATGCATATTTTCATAATATCCCGTGAGGTTCGGACGGCTGCGCGCGTCACACAGCATACGATGCGCGAATCTTGTCGATAAGCTTCGTTGTGGAAAAGCCGTCAACCATATCCGCCAGAACAACTTTGCCGCCTGTGGCCTCCACGACATCCCTGCCGCTGACGTAATGCGCCCAATCGCGGCCTTTCACCAGAACGTCGGGCATTATCTCGGATATAATGCCGCGAGGTTCATCCTCGTCAAAAATAACTACATAGTCCACGCTGCGCAGAGCGCAGAGCATCAAGGCCCGGTCGTTCTGCCCGACCACCGGCCGTTTATCCCCTTTTGCCCGTTTTACAGACGCGTCGGAATTGAGCCCCACGCACAGGGCGTCCCCCTGCGCTCTGGCGAACTCAAGGTATGTGGCATGTCCCACGTGAAGGATATCGAAGCACCCGTTGGTAAAAACCAGCTTGCCGCCTCGTTCGTGTATGCGGTCGCGCTCCTGACGCATCTGCGCGGCCGTGAGTATAACGCCGCGGGTACGGACATCATTTGACATCCTGATCGTCCTCCTCCCACTTTATACCGGACTTTTCCGCCATTACGTCTTCCCGCGTAACCGATCCGACGTGGCCGTCAGCGAAGCAGATATTGGCGGAATTGCCGTGCCTGAAGGAGTTCTGCGCGTTGACCAGAGTGCTCATTCCGTCCTTGTCGATCGTAGCGACGCGTCCGTTCGGCGTTTCCACAAAAACGGCGAAAAATGACGGATCTTTGATATTTGCGAAGCGGATGCCCTTATCCGCGATATACTTGTTGAGGGCATACGAACTGAAGTACATCGCCGCCCCGTCCTGAACATCGTCGAACGAGACTTTTTCCGATGGGCACACGAAAATGCTTTGCCCGCGTCCCGGAGCCGGAGTGGGAACCATTTTGTTCATAGGCTGCATGTCGAGATATCCCGGCAGCACGTTGAACCACGCCTTGGGGTTGTCGAAGGCCGTCTGCTGTGGCAGCCGTCCGCGGTTATCGTCGATGTACGCCATAAGGGCGTTGCCCAGCTGACGCAAATTGTTCGTACACTGCGTGCGTTTGCCCTCTTCGCGCAGCTTGTACGCTATAGGAGCCGCGATTCCGGCGAGAAGAGAAATTATGCCAATCACGACCAGAAGTTCGACAAGAGAGAATCCGAGACGAGCCTGTTTCATTGTTTTCTCCTGAAAAGTTGGGCGGAGACATAGACTCCTCCGCCTAAAAGTCAGATTCCGATAGCGCCGGTCTTGGCGACCTTACCGGAGAGAGGAAGCCACTCGAGCACATCGCGGATGCGCTCGTCCCACACATCCCAGCTGTGCCCTCCGGGCCCCTCCCGGTATTCGAGGCTGAGGCCGCATTTACGGACGCAGTCGCGGAATGCGAGGTTCTCTTCGTAAAGGAAGTCTTCCGTGCCGCAGAACTGGAACAAATCCGGAACAGCGGACACGCCGGCGGACGCGCTGTGCGCGGCAAGTTCCGCGGCAAGGCGCAGATCGCACTGCGGAGAGTGAGCCATATCTTCACTCACCCTCGCTTTGAGTTCATCCAGACGCTCCCACGCCGACGGGAAACTCATCACACCGGACAGGGACGCCGCCGCGCGGTAGCGATCCGGGCGGGTAAGCGCGCACTTGAACGCTCCGTAGCCGCCCATAGAAAGCCCGGCGACGAAACGTCCGTCGCGTTCCCTGCAGAGCGGAAAAAAGGACTCCATGAGGGATGGCAGCTCCTCCGACACATACGTGAAGTACTTTGAATGCCCGTCATCGGAGTCCGTATAAAACGAACGGTGCCCGTTCGGCATTATCACAGCGAGATAATACTTGCCCGCATAACGCTCCACGGAGGTGCGGCGCTGCCAGATGGTGTGGTCGTCAGACAATCCGTGAAGCAGGTAAAGCGCGGGTATGGGGCGCGCGGGATCGGGGCGGTCCGGAAGAATAACTTCCACATTGGACTGCATACCGAGCGCGTCCGAGAAGAAATTGCAATGAAAAAGTGCCATATGATCAAGTGTTTGACAATTAGGGTTATATTCTGCAGGTTCGTATGTCCATCACGACAACGCCCCGGGCGCCGAGCGCATAGAGCTCGTCTATGATGGTATTTATGCCGCGTTTTTTCGTCATGGCCTTGACGGCCACCCAGTCCGGATCGTTGAGCGGCGCCACAGTGGGAGCCTCTATGCCGGGGGTGATCCTTGTTGCCTCGGGCACAAGAGCCCGCGGTATGTCGTACTCGATCATGCCGTACTCGCGCGCGACTACAATGCCGCGCAGACGGGTAAGAAATCTGACGGCCTGCGGAGATGATGCCGTACGCTCATCTCTGGCTACCACGATAGCCTCGGAATGCATGATCTCTTCACCAACGATCTTAAGTCCGGCATCCCGCAAGGTCTGCCCGGACTCTACTACGTCAGCCACGGCATCGGCGACTCCCAAACGAACGGAGACTTCGACGGCTCCGTCCACACGCACGATGTTCGCATCTATGCCGCGCGCGGCAAGGTCCCTGGCAACGATATTTGCGTACGAACACGCAATGCGAAGCCCTCCCAGTTTATCAGGAGTGAGATCGCTGTCCTGAGGCACCGCATACCGGAACGAAGACATGCCGAAACCTAGAGCCATGGTCTCCAAAGCAGGCGTTTCGGCATCGCAATTGAGATCGCGACCGGTTATTCCGAGATCAATGACGCCGCGCGCCACATAAACGGCAATATCCCGCGGCCTGAGGAAAAAGAACTCGGCATCATTGGCCGGATCCTCCACACAGAGTTCACGCCCGTAACGGGAACATCTATATCCGGCTTCCTTAACCGTGGACACAGCCGGCTCGGCAAGCGCCCCCTTGTTGGGCAAAGCAATACGAATCATGCCGCCTCCAGACAACATCCGATAATATCAAAGACGCTTGTACACATCTTCCAGCGAAATTCCACAGGCGATCATCATCACTTGAGCATGGTACAAAAGCTGGGAAATCTCCTCGGCAGTTCTTTCCCGGCCTTCGTACTCGGCAGCGATCCAGACTTCCCCGGCTTCCTCGTTTATTTTCTTGCCGATAGCGTGAACGCCGGCGGCAAGTTCGCGCACGGTTCCGGAATCCGGATCCGCGCGCGAGGCTTTCTCAGACAGCTCGGCAAAAAGACTCTCAAACGTCTTCATGTATCACCAACGCAATAACTGTCAAAACACGCCCTGAGAGGCTTCGCGGATAAGCGCTTTGCCGATGACGTCGCGCTGTATCTGGTTAGTGCCTTCGTATATCTGCGTAATTTTGGCGTCACGCATCATTTTTTCGACCGGATACTCCTTCATGTATCCGTACCCTCCGAGCACCTGAACGGCGTCCGTCGTCACAGACATTGCGGTATCGGACGCAAAGCACTTGGCCATGGCCGACATTTTGCTGACATCCTTCGCACCGCTATCCATGTAGCGCGCGCAACGGTACACCAGAGCGCGGGCGGCCTCCACCTTCATCGCCATGTCGGACAGGAGGAAGAGCAGTCCCTGATTTGCGCAGATTGGCTGACCGAACTGACGGCGCTCACGCGAATACTTCACGGCAACCTCCAGCGCGCCCTGCGCAATGCCCAGTGCCTGCGCCGCCACGCTCGGACGGGAAGCGTCGAGCGTTTTCATCGCGACGATAAAACCGCGGCCTTCGCCCATTATCAGATTCTCTTTCCCCACACGGCAGTCCTGAAACACAAGCTCGCGCGTGGCGGAAGCCCTGATGCCCATCTTGTTTTCCTTCTTGCCGAATGTGAATCCGGGAGCTCCCTTTTCGACGATAAAGAAGCTGGCTCCGCGAGCGCCTTTGGCGCGATCCGTCATTGCGCACACCGTGTATATTTCAGCCTCGCCTCCGTTCGTAATCCACTGTTTCGTCCCGTTCAGCACATAGCTTTCCCCGTCCTTGACGGCGGTGGTGCGGACACCGGCGGCGTCGGAACCCGCATTCGCCTCGGTGAGGGCGAACGCCGCGAGCGTGCCGTCCGCGATACGCGGGAGGTAGCGTTTCTTCTGCTCTTCATTAGCGCAGAGCAGGATCGGGAGCGTGCCGAGACCCGTTCCGAAAAGGGACAGGGCAATACCGGCGTCATATTTGCAGAGCTCTTCTACGGCGACCACGAGATCCATCGTGCACCCGCCCATCCCGCCGTATTCCTCCGGGATAAAAATTCTGAACAGATCGGCTTCAGCAAACGCCTTCACGATTTCATGCGGGAATTCCCCGGTTTCATCGTAATGCCCCCGCACAGGCACAATCTTCTCTTCGCCGATTGTACGGCATATTTCCTTGATCTCAAGCTGAAGATCCGTAAGTTCGAAATTAAGTGTATTTTCCATTATCGCTCCTTATGACACTTCTATGTCGCGTAAAAAAACGCCGGCCGCACCGCACGTGTTTCAAAATATGCGGTATTGTATCACAAACCGGCAGGCAAGAGAACAAATAATTGCCGGAGCGGGTTGCGTCATAATTACGGTTACCGAAAAGTGAAAAGGGAAAATTAAGGTTGCGTCATTTAACATGTTACCATCATACTTTGGGGGCTATGCAAATGACACCCATCGAAAATCAAGTCAATAAGAACGTGTTTCGACGT
>CASEAR010000098.1 GCA_949285835.1 uncultured Verrucomicrobiota bacterium
GAAATCAGTATCGGAAGCATCTATAAACAGATCCCCCATCATGCCGTCGTATCCGTTGAAGAGAAACGCCGCGGAATCGCCGGGCCCTGGAACAAAGCCCATCGACCAGCTCGACGCGTCGCACACATTCGTGGCCATCGTTCCGGATGGACCATAGTTCAGTCCGATCCACGTGTTTGTCGCACAATACGCGAACGGGGAACACATCAGAGACAATGCCAGAGCTAAAGGTTTTATTTCGATTTTCATTGTTTCCTCTGCCAACTGTTCAGCCGCCATCTGTAAAAACGAACGCCGCCGATTATTGCACACCCGCAAAACGGGGCGCCCCGCCGACGCGTGTCCGATTATAATGTCTGCGGTATGATTTTATCAATCGTTTTTTTCAAGTTTTCACGATTATTCTACGCGCTGACTTCCTGCACAGCCTGTCAGCGCGCTGAAGCAGAAACCTCCGCGAGGGGCCGTTCCTGTAAAAATCGCGGCAAAATGCGTCCTTCCCGTTCTGTTTATGCAGGCAAATGCTTTTGTTTACACGGCTGCAGTCGGATCACGCATAAGGCTGCAAAAACCCGTTCCCTGACACAATCAGGAAGGACAAGCTTCTGCGGTTTTGCTGCCGAGGAAAAAACGAACAGTAAAACCGCAGAGCTGCAAAACGGTTCGTCCCCAAAGATCTGTGATGAGATAGAGAAGGTACAACGCCCCTTCAGGAGTCTTCACTCCCGATCATCAAATGGTTTTGCACGACCAGCTCCTGCAAAACAGTAAATTAACAGAGACAAAAAAACGATGCCGGATAAAAATCCGGCATCGCTCCACCGCCTGCATTCCGCAGGACGGCTGTCTTTTCAGGACGTTATCCCGCACTCTCACGCACAGCCTGCAGAATCCGCTCAGCCTCCGAGAATCCTGTAAAGAAGTCCGGCTGCGACCGCAGACCCGATAACTCCAGCAACATTCGGCCCCATTGCATTCATAAGCAGGAAGTTGGAAGGATCTTCCTCGAGACCGATCTTGTTTGAAACGCGAGCGGCCATCGGCACAGCAGATACGCCGGCGGAGCCGATAAGCGGGTTGATCTTCTCTTTGCTGAACAAGTTCATCAGCTTGGCCATGAGAACGCCGCCCGCCGTGCCGACTCCGAAAGCGACGACGCCGAGAAGCAGAATTCCGATAGTCTCAGCCGTAACAAACTTCTCTGCGGCAAGCTTTGAGCCGACGGAAATGCCAAGGCAGATTGTAACTATGTTGCACAGCGCATTCTGCATCGTGTCCGAAAGGCGATCGACAACTCCAGATTCGCGGGCTATATTGCCGAACATAAGCGCTCCTACCAATGGCACCGCAGAGGGAAGCAGAAACGCGCAGAGCAGGAGCACCGACACTGGGAACACCACCTTTTCTATCTTCTTTACGGGACGGAGCTGCTTCATACGTATAAGACGTTCTTTCTTCGTGGTGAGCGCCTTCATGATCGGCGGCTGGATAATGGGAACAAGAGCCATGTATGAATACGCCGCCACGGCGATAGCCCCGAGTTTGTCCGGAGCAAGTCTGGAGGTAAGCCAGATGGCCGTGGGGCCGTCGGCTCCGCCTATGATGCCAATCGAAGCAGCATCTTTAAGCGAAAATGTGATAGCCGGCACGTAGTAGCTGAGCGACACAGCGCCGATAAGGGCAAAGAAAATCCCCAGCTGCGCGGCTGCGCCCAGCAGGAACGTTTTCGGGTCCGCAATAAGGGGGCCGAAATCCGTCATCGCTCCTACGCCCATAAAAATCAGTATCGGGAAAAGTCCGGAATCTATGCCGAAGCTGAAAAGGTAGTAGAGGAAGCCTCCGGGCGCAAGCGTCCCGTCGGCAAGAACCATCTCAGGGGTGGTAACACCCGCAAACGGCACATTCGCCAGCAGGCCTCCAAGCCCGATCGGGAAAAGCAGAAGCGGTTCAAAACCTTTCACCAGCGCCAGATATATAAGCACCAGTGAAACGAGGATCATTATGAACTGCCCCATGCCGTACGGCATATCGAAGAGCATTTTGACCTCGTGCCCTTCTACGAAAGTCCCATCTTTTCGGGTGTATCCTTTGGTGACCCACTCTGGTGCATCCTTCAGGAAAAACCCGTACAGCCCCGTGTCCTTCCATATGCCCCTGGCACGTGAAATCAGATCCTCCGTTTTAAATTCACTCATCGGGCGGCCCTTGGCGTCGCGCTCGAGAGCTTGCGCGGAGGCGGCTGCAGGAAGCACCCTCCTGCTCGCCGCCTCGGCTTTCTGCGCAGTCTCAAGGGCCTGCCTGGCCACGGCCAGCGCTTCATCGGAAGAATCCGAAATTTCTGCGGCAGGCTCCGCAGCTGCGCCGCCGGACACGGCTGCGGAATCTGTCTGCGCCGCCGCAATTCCGGCAAACAATGCAAAAGCGGAAATAACTGAAAGAACTCTTTTCATATCGTCAGATTCGCTTTCTGTTCCGGATTAGGCAACGGTTGCCAGCACGTCGCCGGTATTCACCTTGTCGCCGGTTCCCACGCTGAATGTGACCACGCCGGCGCACGGAGCCTTGAGAGGCATTTCCATCTTCATCGCTTCCATGACTAAAACCTCATCGCCCGCTTCCACATGATCTCCGTCGGAGACTGTCATACGCAAAATAAGTCCGGGCACCGCGGCTGTGATCGGTTTGCCCTCTCCGGCCGGAGCGGGTGAATGCGCCGTCTTGATGCCGTCGGCAACGGAAATCTTGTACGATTTGCCGTTTACCGTGGCGGTGCCGTCTCCGAGAGAAACGCCGTATGACTTGCCGTCCACAGTGACGGTGAAGTCCTTGCCGCCTGCGGCAGGCGCGGCTTCCGTCTTTTTGCCCTTCTCGGTCTTGCGGACGCCGTTGGGAGCGCTCGCGGGATCTTTGAGATAGGCGATACCCTTCTCCTGACACGACGCGGCGATGAACACGTTTTCATCAGTCACGGGGAGATTGGCAGCCTTCAAAAGCGCTTCAGCAGCCGCACGGCCTTTCTTCGGGTCTTTGTTGTTGATTGAGAGCACTGTCTCTGTCGTGGGCGCGAGTCCGAGCTGTTCCGAAGCGATCTTAACAATTTCAGGATCAGGCTCCACCGGCGTCCGTCCAAAATACCCGAGAACCATTTTGCCGTATCCCGGCGCGATCTTCTTCCATTTGCCGAACATAACATTGTTCATCGCCTGCTGCACGTAAAACTGCGAGACGGGCGTAACTGAAGTGCCGAAACCGCCCAGCCGAACGGCGTCGTACATTTCCTCAATCATGTTGTCGTACTTGTCCATCATATTGTTGTCGCGCAACATCTGAGTATTCGCGGTGAGTGCGCCGCCGGGCATCGGCGACCAGATGATCTCCGGATTAACCGCCATAGCCTCCGGCGGGAGGAAGTAGTCCGACATCGCATCCTTGAACGCCGTCTCGGCATGACGAATCCTGTTGATGTCGATTCCGAGATCAAACTCAGAATCGCGAAGTGCGTGCCACATCGTGATAATGTCCGGCTGGCATGTGCCGCCGGAAACCGGCGACATGGAAAGGTCAAGGCCGTCCGCGCCGCCGTCAAGCGCCGCCAGATAGCAGGCAATGCCGTTTCCGGCCGTCTCGTGACTGTGAAACTGGATGTGTATTTTGTCACCGACCAGTTTGCGAGCCAGTTTTATGGTCTCGCGTACGGTGCTGGGAGTCGACGTGCCGGATGCATCTTTGAAGCAAAGACGGTCGAACGGGATACCGGCGTCCATAATCCTGCGGACGCGGTCAGCGTAGAACTCAGGCGTGTGCGCTCCGCGGCTCTCTACTCCGGGGGGCAGACCCATCATCGTCACCACCACCTCGTGCGTCAGCCCGGCATCATGAATGCAGCGGCCCGACCACTTGAGGTTTTCCACATCGTTGAGCGCGTCAAAGTTGCGGATGGAACTCATGCCGTGTTTTTTGAAAAGATCGGCGTGCAGCTTGATCATATCGGACGGCTGCGAATCGAGTCCCACCACGTTTACGCCGCGCGAAAGGGTCTGCAGATCCGCATCAGGACAGGTTTTGCGGAACAAATCCATTACGTCGAACGCATCTTCCTGACAGTAGAAATAGCACGACTGAAAACGTGCGCCGCCGCCCGCTTCAAACCAGCGAATGCCCGCATCATACGCCTCTTTGACCGCAGGCATGAAATCCTTCGAAAAAACACGCGCCCCATAGACGGACTGGAATCCGTCGCGGAATGCCGTGCACATAAACTTTATTTGCTTCTTGCCCATGATTTCCATCCCCCTGATTATTAAAAATTCACTTTCGGGACGCCGCAACCGCCGCCGCTATCGCGGCCGCTATCGCCGCCCCTTCATCCCCGGCCTTCGTCGCTTTCTTCTTACCGGCATTAACGGGCTCCGGATCCGGAATCAGATAACTGAATTTTGGAACCACGTAGGCGGACGCTTTCAGAACGAGCACCAACAATTCCAAGAACAGAAAAACTACCCCCATGCCCAAAATCATGAGAATGAATCCGTGGAATATTATCATATGCGGACACTCCATAGTACTGGATTAAATTTATGTCCGATGGATTGTATCAGTACGCGCACAGGATAACAAGCTATTTTTTTGCATTGACGCGCCGAAAATGTGTTCCGCCGCCGCTGCGGCAGCCATCTGCGGCAGACTGATTGATGCACAATGCGCATTGAATTGAACTGCTGCAGATTTTCCACCGCACAGTGGAAACTGAACCGCGCGGGCGGGCAATACGCAAGACTGTCACGCCTATGCGCGGAGCCGCACGCACAGCCGCCGCCGCAAGCCTGTCACGCCTATGCACGGAGCCGCACCTCGGCTGCACGCGGGGAAATGCGGCAATGCCGACGCACAAAGCAGGCGCAGCGAGCCGCGGATGTACCATACGACTGTACGCGACGACCGTACGCGGCTCACGAAAAAACGCCGATAAACCCGCTTCTTGAAACCTCCCTTGAGACTCGCGCCGAAGCCCACGCCGGCACCGCCCTCTACCTGAGGAACTCCCCCGGAGCCTTCCCTGTGTATTTTCGAAAAACCTTCGCAAAATACTGGCTTGACGAAAATCCCACGGAAAAAGCGACATCTGTCACCGAAGATCCCGGTTTCGACAGAAGGTTCCGGGCCTCCTCCACCCGCTTCCTCTGAATATAGTCCATAGGTGAAAGCCCAACATTTTTGCGGAACGTATCAAAGAGAAACGTTCGCGAACAGTTGAAATGCCCGGCGATTTCCTGAACCGACAAACGTTCGCGAAAATGCGTGTCCAGCCACCCGCATATGTATTCCGCCAGACCTGAACGCTGGGCGGCGTCCTCGTCCGCCAACTCGGCAAGAAGAAGCTCGGTGAGGGCTTTAAGCCGCATGCGTTCGCATATGGTCAGACAGACGGGCGGTATCCGCTGGCGCAGTACGGGCGCGGCGGCATTTCCGGACTCGGCCACCCGCACAGCCGCGGGCTCAAGCCATTCCCGTATCGGCCTTCCCAAGCGTGAAACTTCCCCGAAAAGAATCCTCGCGTAGCGCAGCGCCGCCCTCGAGACCTGAGACGGGCAGCTGAAGCGGGAGCGTATTGCTTGCAGGCAAACGGCGTGCTCTGGGTCGCACGCCGCCGTACCGGCGTCGGAAAACAGCAGTCCGATTCTCTGTGCGGGACTTTCCATGCCCTCTTTGGCTCTGTGAACCGTCCCGTCGCCGACCGCCAGCGCCATTCCGCCATGAACCTGACGGGCGCCGGCTCCTGCAAGGTCGTATTCTATTTCGCCGGAGAGCACCAGCAGCAGCTCCGTACCATGATGCCGGTGCCAGTGCATAGGCACCGCCCTCATGCGCTTCGCCGCCGTTATCTGCCGCACCGTTCCAAGCCTTGCAGATTTCCCGGAAATTCCGGCCGTATATGCGCTCCCCACGGTTTCCGCAAGGACATTTCCGCAGCTGTCCATCATAACCTATTCCCCCCCCACCCGCAGCGTCAGCGCCGCCGCGGTTTTTAACATAACAAGCCCTCCGCGCGCCGTGCAAAAAATGCGCTGCACGCAGTCAGGACACGCCCCCCGGCGGCGCACAGGCATCCGCCTCCGGGCCCGAAGAAGTGCAGGCGTACGATTGCCCTGCGCCGCGCCTGCGCGCATGATCCGTCAATCAAGCCGTTCGGCCGGCATTGCCGGAAATTCTCCAAGCACAAATACCGGAGCGCAGTCGGAATAAAACATGTTGTTGTAGTTGATTCTTACAGGCTCGGATCCTGCGGATACCGTTCCTGCGGAAACATACTTCCCGTTGACCTTCGCCGCCGCCACTCCGATCCTGACGCCTCCGCCGCCGGAAATGCATACCGTCGTGCCGGAGTCGTCAAAAAAGCCCGAACCGGTCCCGCCATTGTATTCGAACGACAGGCCGTCCTCCACTGCGGACAGCGCGTGATTCAGCTCGTCCACTGCGCTGCCCGGAACAAGGCGGAAAGATTTGTCATCCGGGCAATACTTGAGCCTCAGCAAGCTCTTCGGCGCACGGGACAAAACCTCCCCGGTTCCAACCGGAATGGAGAAATATCCGACCATCTTCGTGCCGCCCGAATTCTGTTCCGCAGTCTCCACTCCGCCGCCGGACCCGCGCCGTGGTCCCTCTTCGATTTCGATTGAACCGCCGGCTCCCAGAAACGGCAGCGCTACGCGTTTGATTTTGCCGGGAAGCGCTTCGTCGTCCGTATCGATGCCGAAAACAACTTTCACCTTTGCTGCCGCCAGCTCCCCCGCAGCCGCTTTTTTCAGTGCTTCACCTTCGATTTGAACCAGCGTCTCTTCCGGTGTGCATCCGCAAAGAATCACAGCAGAAACCAGCGCGATTACAGATATGACTTTAAGTTTCATCCGCCGTCCTTTCATTTTTTTCAAGGCCCCCCGGTGCATTTCATCCCAGCGTAACATCTCAAAAACCCTCCGGACGCCATTCCGGACAAGCCGCGGATTCCCGCACTGGGACCGCGCACCGGCGCGACGGCGTCAGTATACTCCATCAGGCCGGGAATTGCCACACGGAAAACAGGAGCCGGACATAAATTGCGCACGGCCTGCAGCGGAAGCCGGCCGTCTGCATGTTTCGCCAGGCCTGAGGCCGCCGCGTACCGGAGCAAAACGCACTGAGAGACCTCTTAACACGCGAAAAAAAAAAATACCGTTCCCACGCGTACGCCTGCCGGGTCAGGAACGCCGCGTCGGACGGTCCCACGCCCACGCGCCGTTTGTGTAAAATCGTCCGGCGCTCTTTTTCGAACGCGTACGAATGTTCTGATGTCATAAAATACCACCGTAACGGTAAATATCGCTGCCGCAAAACAAAATTCTCACGGAGGCAAAAGTGAAAACAAAATTCAGCATCATGAGCAAACGTCCGGCGCATTTCTGTTTTTCAGAACGCATTTTTTCCCGCACACTGCGGATTGC
>CASEAR010000099.1 GCA_949285835.1 uncultured Verrucomicrobiota bacterium
TTCAGCCGCCGCAGAATTCCGTCCATTGTACTCGCTTTTTCACCGTACTTCCTCCCGTAAGAGGAAAACTCGAAATCATGATCTGCATACTGTTTTATCTTCTCCGCCGTTTTGTCGAGAATCATCGAGGCGGAAATTTCGGGAGTGATTTTGACGCCCGGCAGCACCGGTTCCCTGCGGCCGCGCTTCCCCGGATGCGCATTTTTCTCCGCAACCATGCGGCGGACGTCATTCCCCGCTGCTCCCTGCAGCACACTCACGGCCATAGGGGCGTATTTCGCCAGCATTCCGGCATCCGCATGGCGGCGGCGCCCGGAGCGGCCCGCAGGCCATGCGGCCGACAGTACATCGCGTACGCACCCTTCGCTGAAAAGGGAAAGCAGTGTCTCCAGTGAGAGATCGAGCGTCTGCACTTCCTGTCCGTGGGAACGCAGGAAACCGGCTAAAACCGGCACTGACGGATAAGGGGTGTTGGGGTGTGTGAAAATAGGCGTCACCAACAGTATTTTCTTGTGAACATCCATTGTTCGCTCCATTTCTGGCGGGTACGGCGCGGCGGCGGCTATTACGAAGACCGCCACACTCCCGAATCGTGTTCCTCCGGGAGGGACGCCGCATCAGAATTTGCCGCACGCGACGGGAAACCCGCATGCGCCCACGTCCTGAAGTCCTTTTCAAGCGCAGAATTCATTTCCCGCAGTTCGTCAGGCCCCGAACATACGGCGCGGAGCGCCTCCGCCACCGCTTTGGGAGAAACAGAATGTACTTTTCCCCGTCTGGCGTACAAATATTCCGCGGCTTCCGACACCGTGGCGAAAACCGACCTGCCGGAGTCCGCCAACAGCCCCTTGACGGCATTGAAGCGGCCTCTGTTGCCTATCATGTTCCAGACGGAAGCAAATCTGGTGATTTTTCGCATCTCGGCAAACGGAATGTCGGACGTTTCGAGGATTTCGAAAGGCGGATCCGGCGAAAATTTCATTTTAAACGGCTCAATATGCCGCTTCATTGCGGTTCCGGGAAGCAGTTTGAGAATACCGGCCTGAAGCTCCGCAGGCCGCAGCCCTGCCAGCCGGTCGAATCCGCGTGCAAAACTTTCCGCAGTTTCACCCGGAAGTCCGGCTATCAGATCGGCGTGAACGTCGGCCTTCGCCGTGCAGGACAGGTAACGAATACAGCTCTCTATCGCGGGCCCGTCGAGGGGACGCCCCACCCGCGCCGCGACTTCAGAGTCCCATGTCTGCACGCCGACTTCCAGATGCAGAGCTCTCGGCGGGAACGCTTCCAGCCGTTTTCTCCACTCCGGAGACGGAAAAGACGGTACGAATTCAAAGTGCAGCGTCATTCCGTCCCGGAAATGCTCAAGAAAAAAGTCCAGAACGGCCAGAGCATGGCTTCCCTCGCAATTGAAGGACCGGTCCAGAAATTTGAAATGCCGTGCGCCCCTGTTCATCAGCTTGAGGAACTCGGGGAATATCCTTTCAGCGGGGAAATACCGGATTTTCCCGCCGGAAGACGAAGAGGAACAGTATTCGCACGAAAACGGGCACCCCCTCGCCGTCTCCGCGTAAACTATGCGCGATGAAATATCGCTGTCCGAATAAAGCCCGTACGGCAATCCCGCAGTCGCGAGATCCGCCGGAGGGGCGTTCACTATTTCGGGCCGCTTCGGCGCGCCGTTCCGCCTCCCGGCCAGAACCCCTCTGACAACGTCCGAAATCACCCCCTCGCCCTCACCCGTCACCACGACGTCGGCAAGGGAGCACAGTTCCGGCTCGCTCTCCGGTTCGCACATCTGCGGACCGCCGAGCACTATCCCCGTATCCGGAATTATCCTGCGGCAGAGTCTGCACACCGCCGCGACAAAATCGCGGTTCCATATGTAGACAGGGAAAAGGACAACGTCAGGCGCGGGAACGGCGATCTTCTCGAACAGCTCCAGCGGAGAAGTGCCGCGCTGCTCGCACTCGACAATCTCCGCGCCCTCGCGCAAATCCGGACTCAGCGACGCCGCAAGACACCTCGATGCGACCGAACAGTGAATGTATCCGGCGCCTACTCCCGCAAAAACGAGTCTTGCGGATCTGCCGCTCATCCCAGCTCCAGCATGCGCTCTATCGGCACGCGCGCCTTTTCCGCCGTTCCTGCCGGCAGAACGACCTCATACTCATCGAGTTCCAGCGCCCTTAATACGTCCTCCAGCCTGATCTTCTTCATGTCAGGGCATTCAAGCGGAGGCTCCACCGTGAAGAACTTCTTCCCCGGATTTCCGCTGCGAAGCTTGTGGAGGATTCCGTGCTCGGTGACGATGACAAACCCGTCTGACTTCGAAGCGGCCGCCCGGGAAATCATGCCGCCAGTGCTCAGCGCTCCGTCCGCGGCGGCCACAACATCCGGCCTGCATTCCGGATGGATGAGAATCTCGCACCCCGGATGCATCCCGGACGCGGCTTCCACCGCGCACCGCCGCACATCGTCGTGCACCGGGCAAAACCCAGGCCACAAAGTCATCTTCCGGCCGAGCGCCGCGGCAACGTTCGCGCCGAGGTTCCTGTCCGGCAGGAACAGCACTTCCCTGTCTTCCGGAATCGACGACACCACGCGCTCAGCGTTCGCCGACGTGCAGCATATATCTGAAAGCGCCTTGACCGCCGCCGAGGAGTTGACGTACGCCACGATCACCGCGCCCGGATGTTCAGTGCGCCATCTGGAAAGCGCTTCCGCATCAACCATGTCCGCCATCGGACAGCCCGCAGACTTGACGGGCAGAAGCACCTTCGAGTCCGGAGAAAGCACTTTGGCCGTCTCGGCCATGAACGATACCCCGCAAAAAACCATCAGCGATGCGCCCGCGTCCCGCGCCTTGATGCTCAGCTGAAGCGAATCGCCGACGAAATCGGCCGCATCCTGCACTTCAGGCCGTGCATAATTGTGCGCCAGTATCAGCGCGCCGCGGCGCGCCTTCAGTTCCCCGATTTTTTCGGCTGTTGACAATTCCCGTGTTTCCATAATCCCTCTCTCCGACAGCGTCATGAGCCGCGAATTTCAAACTCCGACGCCGTGCCCTGCACCTCAAACCTGTCGCTCATTTTTTCAAGAAGCGCCTCGCCAGCGCTTCCGCCGTCCGCCGTTATGCGCATCCCGCATACGTTTGACGCCCGCAGAAGGGCGGAACCCGGGGATCTGTCCCGTTCCTGATCACGGCGCACACCGCGCATCGAGAGGCTTCCGATGTTTGTTTCCAGGCACATGAGCGGGTTCTCGGTCCTGCATGTGAACCACATTGTAAAATTCTCAAATTCGACGTTCTCCACACAGCCTACCCCGCGCGGCCTGTCCTCCCCCCTGAACAGCGGCGTACGGCAGTATCTGGCGGCGTCCATATTCAGAGCGTAGCACCTTACGCCGGTTTCCATGTTTTTTACCTTTATGCCGCGTATGGGGGAATCCACGCTGCACATCCGCACAGCGGTATGGCAGTCCTCGGCATACACCCCGTCGACGGAAATATTCTCTATGGGGCCGCGTTCCAAGTCCAGATTTTCGAGTCTTTCCATGGAGTCGTCTGCATTGAACGCAAGCATATCGTCGTTCGTCTGCCCTTTGCTGATCGCACGGACGTTTGCCACGGTTCCGTTTTTCACGAAACCTCCGAAGTGAAGTCCGTCCTGATTGAACGCCTTTTCCTTGCTGTAAAACGAGATGTCGGAAATATGAAAATCTGAAATGCGGCACATCCTGATGTTGTACGTCACGGAATTTGCCAGCACCATGCTTTCAAGCCGCAGATTTCTGACGTTGTAAAAATCCACCGTAGTGCCGGACCACGCATTCTTGTTGAACAGGTCGGGATCCTTGGTGTTGCACCGCCCGGAATTATTTCCATCCCAGATGCCACCGAATATCGAAATATCCGAGTCTCCGCCGAAATGATCACGGTTTGTAATCAGAAAATCCCCCCTTTGCTTTTTCGTGTCGCCGCACAAAAAAAGCCGCGCCGCACAATCAGCCTCGATCCTCGTCCCCGAAGATATCTTCAGCGTAGATGCGACCCTGTAATCCCCCGCCGGGATCACAAGCACCCCGCCGCCGGAAGCACACGAATCCAACGCCCTCTGCAAGGCCGGCGAATCGTCAGTCGAACCATTGCCCACAGCTCCAAAGTCTTTTACATTCAGCATAAGTCTCCTATGTTTTCGAAAAATAAAACCGCGCCGTCTCCGGGACTTCCGCACGTCATTCCAGTTTCTCCACGGAGAGCCCCTCAAATCCGAGCAAAAAATGAATGAGCCTGTCGTTCGAATACTTGACGTCGGAAATTCCTATCGTTATGGACATCCTGATGTAGCCGCCATGCGCCGGCGCACCGCTTTCTCCGGACACCTCCGTGGAAAAGGCCGTTATGGACATCCCTTCCGCACGCAGGCCGTCCACCACCGCCCTGAAAACATCCCGGTTCCGGGCGCCGATCACGACACTCGCTTCTCGCGTAATATGCCCGAATGTTACGGGCAGCACTACGACAAGTTCAAAGCCGATCAGGATCATGACCGCAGCCGCTGCCGCGAGAGAGTACATGCCGCCCCCAACGGCCACTCCAACAGCGGAAGTCGCCCACAGCCCCGCAGCCGTAGTCAAACCCGATACAAACCGCCGGTGCAGTATGATCGTCCCCGCGCCAATGAAACCGATTCCCGTGACGATCTGCGCAGCCACCCGCGAAGCGTCCGAATTAAGAGGCAGTTCATTAACGGGAATTCCGTAAAGCCCGGAAATGTCTAAAAGCCCCCCCACGAAACCGAACTGCGAGACTATCATGAAAAGCGCGCTGCCGAGACTCACAAGAAAATGAGTCCTCATCCCGGCCTCTTTAGCCCTGTATTCGCGCTCCAGACCGATAATGCCGCCGAGAAACGCAGCCAGAGCCAAACGCAGGATCAGCTCCGCCGACAGTCCTGTAAGAGCGTGCATCACCTCATTCCTCCCCCGCCCGCCATAAAGCGCCGCACTTCTTCTTCCGACGGCACCGACGGCGCCGCGCCGCGCCGCGTCACGCACAGCGCAGCCGCCGCATTCGCAAAACCAAGCGCCTCATCCAGACCGGCTCCCGACGATACCGCCGCCAGGAAATACCCGGTGAACGTGTCGCCCGCGGCAGTGGTGTCCACAACGCCGACACGAACCGCCGGCCGCGCATACCTCTCCCCGCCGGCAAACACTTCCGCACCGTCTCCGCCGCGCGTCACCACGCACACCGCCGCCGGAAACATACCGGCAAGAACCTCAGACGCACGGCCGGCGTCCACATCCCCGAGACCCGCCAGAGCAGATGCCTCCGTCTCGTTCACAAAGAACATGTCAATCAGCTCCAGCGGCCATTCAAAGACGCGGCCGTTCATCGGCGCAGGGTTCACAGCGACACGCATGCCGCGGCGCTTAGCCTCGCTTATGGCGAACCCGGCGCACGACGTCTCGTTCTGCGTCAGAAACCAGTCGCCCGGTTCCGCACCCTCAAGCGCGGTACACACATACGGCTCCGTTACAGAAGCATTTGCTCCTGCGCACACAATGATCCCGTTTTGGCCGGATTCGTCCACCTGTATCACAGCATGCCCGGTGCATAACCCGCCCGCCTCGGTCAAGAAGTCCACATTAACCCCGATCCCGGCCAGACGCCGCCGCAATTCCTCCCCGTCTCCGCCTATCCTGCCAATGTGGCACACCTCCGCCCCGGCCAGACGCAGCGCAAAACTCTGATTGTACCCCTTGCCGCCGGCAAAATCCTCGACGCCAGAACAGGATACTGTTTCCCCGGGCGCGACAAAATGCGGCATCCGGTACACATGATCGATGTTTACTGACCCCAGATTGTATATTTTCATAATCCACCCCGACAAGAACACCGCAACCGGCCCGCAAAGCACAGGCCAACCTGCGTCAGAATAGTATAAAACCTGACTATTTTCAACAGCTTTAATCGACGCGGCGCGGTGATTCACTCCCGAATGAAACCCTTCGGTGTCTTTCTGTTTGACGCAGCGCGCAATGCGTCCGCTTATTGAATGCTGCAGAACGCAGCGTCCATGCCCGCAGGAAGAATTACAGACATGAAAAGGAACGCCCCAAAGAGCCGCATTCCCATTGCCGCCATGCAGGCAGATACATTTTCCGTAAAAAGTGACGTCTCGCTTTCCGGTGAAATGGAGCACTCAACACAATCCACGCAGAAAGGAACACGCATAAGGGAAACATCATGGAAAGCAGAAAGAAAACATCACGGGAGGTTGCTCCAGACATTCTCATCCTCGTGCCCATCTTGAATTGAAGACCGCGAACGCAAACGTCCGGGAAAGACATGGCATAACTGGCTCAGGACGAAGCCCGGCAGCATTTCCATCCTGTCCTCATCGCAGCGGCATGCGGCATGGCTTCATGAAAGCTGTTGCATTTAACTTGTAATTCGCCTGTGCGTCCGCTTATCGTCCCTTGCGTCCGCTTATTGTGTTGATTAAGAACAACGCTTCGCGCTATAATTGACGCAAATAGAGCTGTTTTGTTTTTTTGTGTGCAAATCCGTTTGTTTCGGCTGCTTTTCGGGGATATATCGATGAACGTCAACGAGTTTTTCAAAAAACACAATTTTTCACAGAATGTCTGCGCAGATGAGATGCTGGCGGAATTTGACCGCCAGATGGATCTGGGGCTGTCCGCCGCAGGCGGATCTCTCAAGATGATCCCAGCATATATCGACGCAGACCGCGCGGTGCCCACGAATACTCCGATAATTGTCCTCGACGCTGGCGGCACGAATCTGCGCGTCGCGGTACTGTGGTTCGACAGCTGCGGCAAGGTGCGCATGGAAGATTTCAAAAAACATCCGATGCCGGGAACCGGAAGCGAGGAACTTGACGAAGACTCCTTCTACAACGCATTTGCAGAATTTCTTGTGCCGGTCTGCAGGCGTTCTGCAAACGTCGGCTTCTGCTTCTCTTACCCCACGGAAATCACACCGGATCTCGATGGCCGCCTGCTCCACTGGACCAAGCAGGTCAAAGCCCCTGGCGTCGTTGGCAAGATGGTGGGCGCAGGAATTTCAAGGGCTCTGGAAAGGATCAACGGCATAAAACTCTCAGTGAAGGTGCTCAACGACACCGTCGCCACACTTCTGGCCGGCAAGAGCGCCGGACTGTCAAGACGCTATTCCGGATACGTGGGGTTCATCCTTGGCACAGGCACCAACATCGCGTACATAGAGGACAACGCAGCCGTGAAAAAGGTGCCGGGACTCGACCCTTCCAGAAAAATGGTAATCAACGTCGAATCCGGCAATTTCGACGGGGCTCCGGCTTCCGATTTCGACAAAGCCTTTGATGCATCGACGCAGGATCCCGGCGTGGGGCTGTTCGAAAAAATGATATCCGGCGCATATATGGGCGGAGTTGGGATGCAGATGCTGAAGATGGCCGCTCAAGACGGCCTCTTCTCCAAACCCGCTGCGGACGCCATGCTCAAACTCGAGAACCTTGAAACAAAAGACTTTGACAATTTCGTCGCCAATCCCTTTGTCGCAGACGGCATGTTCGAAAATATGCCGCTCACGGACGACGACCGCCGCACGGCAATGGCCGTGGGAGAGCCGCTCTTCGTCAGAGCGGCCGGCCTGACGGCCGTAAACATCGCAGCCGCCGTGATCAGATCCAAAACCGGGACGGATCCGCTGCATCCGGTGTGCGTCACGGTGGACGGTTCGACGTATTACAAGACGCGCTCCGCGTTCTTCAAGTCGCGCGTGGAGGAAAAACTGCGCGAAATTCTCGGTTCACGCGGCATCTGCTTCGACATAATAAGCGTGGACGACGCGCCGATGGTCGGCTCCGGCGTGGCCGGACTGATTTCGTAACATCACAAGCTACCGCACAAACACTACCGGGATCTCGTATGATCATAAAAACAAAAGCCTGCGCGCGCGCCGCGCTCATCGGAAATCCGTCCGATGGATACTTCGGCAAGACAATCTCTTTTGCGTTTGACAACTTTACCGCCAACGTCACCATGTACGAGACTCCCGATCTGGAAATAATGCCCACCAGACGGGACGATTCAGTCTTCAAAAGCATCGACGCACTCGCCGAAGACGTGAGGCTGTTCGGGTATTACGGCGGAATAAGGCTGCTGAAAGCCGCCATAAAAACGTTCTACGACTACACACGGAAGAACGGTATACTTCTCGACAAAAGAAATTTCACCGTAAAATACGATTCCGACATTCCGAACCTCGTAGGACTGGCCGGTTCCAGCGCCATAATAACTGCATGTTTCCGCGCGCTTATGACGTTCTACGGAGTAACAATTCCAAAGCCGGAACTCGCCAACATAATCCGCGACACGGAACAGAACGAGCTGCGTATCACCGCGGGCCTGCAGGACCGCGTGATTCAGGTATACGAGGGCTTGGTGTACATGAACTTTGACAGGAATCTCATCGAAACACGTGGATACGGCGAATATGTTCCGCTGGATCCGTCAAAGCTTCCCCCAATCTACGTGGCCTACCGCACAGACTTGTCCGAAATATCCGATGTTTTCCACAACAATATCCGCGCGCGCTTCGATGCGGGCGACCCGGAAGTCGTTTCTGCCATGAAGTTCTGGAGTTCTATAACGGATGAAGCAAGGACATGTATTGAGACCGGAAATAAAAAACGCCTTTCCGAGCTAATGAACGAAAACTTCGACAAGCGCGCATCCGTATACAAACTCAGTGAAGGCAATCTGCGAATGGTCTCCACGGCCCGGAATTGCGGAGCAAGCGCAAAATTTACCGGTTCCGGCGGCGCCATCGTTGGAGTCTATGAGAACGAAGAGATGTTTTCTCACCTCAAGCAGGAACTCGAAAAAATATCGGTTAAAATAATAAAACCGCATATCGTCGGAGGCGATATTCACTGACGCCGCAGCGCTTGACGGCGTCTGCCGTTTACTTAGACACTGTGTCCGAATAACCCGTACATGGAGAAATAAAATGTCATCCGCCAGCATAAAAGAACTTACGAGTGCAAATTTTGCCGAAGAAACTTCAAAGGGTTTGTGCGTTGTTGACTTCTGGGCGCCGTGGTGCGGCCCCTGCCGCATGATGGGGCCGGTCTTCGAAGCCGTCTCAGAAATGAAAATGGACGACGTCCGTTTTTTCAAGGTTAACATCGACGAGAGCCCGGATGTGGCAGCAAAGTTCGGCGTTCAGAGCATACCGACGATTGTTGTTCTCCGTGACGGCGTTGAGGCCGATTTGTCTGTAGGATTCATACGTCAGGACGCCCTGATATCGCTCATTAACCGTAATAAGTGATAATGCCGCGCGGAGACGGCTAGTCCGCGCCTGAAAACAAAAGCTGTTTTTGTTGTCGGTATCGTTTTGATTACGGTGGGTCGTTTTTCATGCTGCGCAGAATTAAAGAATTTTTGAAGTCCGAATTTTCACTGCTCAAATTCAGTTTCTCGGAGATTCTGCATTTTTGCATCGCAATGCTCGGGATCGCCGTCTGGCTGTTGACAGAGCATGTCGACATTTGCGGCGGGATTTTTCATCTGTACGGGATGCTCAGATTCTGTACCCTCAGGCTGCCAATTTGGTGCGTCGGACTTTTTTTTGCGCGCTGCCTTATCGTACGCGGCGGGAAAAGCCCGGAATACGGCCTTTTTCATATGCTCCTGCTCAATGCTTTGCTTTTTATCCCGGGTGTAAACGAAAAAGTGCCGTCCCTTGTCTCTATGGTGCGGGTGATCCTACCATGGACCGCTGCGCTGATATTCGCGGCGTCCGCTGTCAGTTCAGCGCTGGGTGGACAAAATGCGTCCCGCCTGACGCAGGGGAAAAGAACCGGCCTTGCGCTGTATCTGATACTCGCAGTGTTTTACTGCGTCTGCGGATTCGACATGTACAACGCAAAAGGGATGAAAGCCGGTGATGAAATACACTACGTAATGCAGGCCAGAAGTCTTCTGGAGGACGGAGATCTGGACCTCACAAACAACATCCGCGCTCATCACCCTTCATTTGCGCACGATTACGTTTCGTTTAAAAGAAGCCATATCTCCATGGTCTCACATGAGGGCAAGGCATACTCATATCATCCCATGGGGATCTCGCTGCTGATGGTTCCCGCCATGTACATCGCAGGAGAACCCGGGTGCGTGCTTTTCATTTGCATCATCTCGGCTCTGATGGGTCCGCTGTTGTTTGTTTCCCTGAAAACGTACTGCAGGGACTGCACCGCCGCCGTCATGACACTTCTTTTCACGGTTCCTCTGCCGTTCTGCATTTACGCGGGAAGGCCATATCCGGAGTTCTTCACCTCTCTTTGCATAATGTATGCCTTCTGGGTACTTACCAGAGACAAACAAAACAGTCTGCTGTCGTATGCCGCCGCGGGAGTAATGCTGGGGCTGACAATATGGCTGCTGCCCAGAAGATGCATGCTTCAAATCGCCGGATTGTGCATCGCGGCGGTTTTACGTATGAAAAAAGACGGCGGTATGGCCGGAGCGGCTGCGTTTTTTATCCCCCTCGGCTTAATTGCCGCAGGACATTACGCGACGGCGTCCTATATGTTCTCCGGCCCGAATGTTGCGGAAGCGGCCGGCGTACGCACAGATTGGTTTGTGGCCGGTTCCAGTTTTTACAGCGGCAGCGTATTTTCAACGGATCTCAGGCGGTTTCTCCCGATGCTTGCGATTCTCATCGACACCTACGGCGGAATAATCTGGACGAACGCCTTTATGACGCTCATGGTTCCCGCCACATTGATGATCATAAGGCGGAGCAATCTCCGCATGCTTGCGCTCCCAATGTTTTTATTCTGGAGCCAGTATCTTCTCGTTGGCGCCGGCAACGTATGCGGATGGCAGGCGGGAACATGCCATCCTCCGCGCTACCTTTTTCCGGTTTTGTTTTACCTCGCATTCCCCGCGGCAGTTTTATGCGAGCGATATGGAAATATTATCGTCCGGCAGAGCACAGACCCTGAGAAATGCCCGGCAGTTCCGGGAGGAGTATCAGTGCTTCTCGCAATAACGTCCACATCCCTGATCTCACTCCTGAGCATACCTTTTCGGTTCGACACCCCCTACAAAGCCTTCTGGATTCTGTGCAACGACATCGTCAATCTGTCCCATGTACTGCCAGTTTTCGTGTCTTCCAAGTACCTGCCGGGAAACCCGCTGAACTATCCGCATATTTTTGCGGCGCTGGCAGCGCTGGTTTTTGTTTCATACCTGTTTTTTGTCTCGAGAAAAGGCATGAAGCTGCGGCCGTCCGCTGCTTTTTCCGTACTCATAGCCGTCTCAGCGGTTCTGGATATGCTTTTCGTAAACCCAGCTTTGTAGGCTGTTTCCGCACAACCGTGGATTTTGCGGGCAAAGGATCGTCTCCTAGGCAAAACAGCCGCTTCCCCGGAGAAATAAGTTCAATCCGGTCTGAATACTGCAGAGCGGCGCAGCCACAGAGAACTCCGGCCGTTTGTAAAAGATCGGCCCGGCTTAAATACTTGTAAACCATCCTAAGTTAAAACGATTAGTTTTAAATTGTAACTCTTGCTGCAGTATCGGGAAAACGGCGGGCCCAAAAAAACTGCCAATATAGTATAACGGCAAAATCCTGAGCTGCGCGTCCAGAACACCGCCAACGGAGGGTTGATCATTATGCGGCTGATTTGCTGAGCCGTTTGCCTGCCCGGCGGTTGACTCATAGAGACCATCCTGAGGAGTAACCTCCTCAGGACTTATGAAGAACCATTCGGATTCACTGCTTCCAGCGTTTTGAATGTCCGCAAATTGTCATACGGCATTCCTCTGTTTTCCCCCGCCGCTTCTCTGAAAAAGTCTGTACTCTGAAGCACAAAACACAACGGGAAGCAGAACACTTCCGGGAAAGCCTCTCCTGACGCATAATGGCTGCCTGATGCCTGCCTGCTCCAGCTTTTTGTAAAAGGGTCGCGGCCGTTTAACCGCGTTTTTACCTGACTATTATGAATGTGCGCTGAGGAGGATCCGCCATCACAGAAGAGATAAGCACCCCGGTCCCTGAGAAAAATCTCGCATCCTCGTATTCAGCGCCGCTTCCGGGCGCACCGTAAACGCCGGCCGGCATAGGGAGACCGCCGAGATAAAGACTTTTTACAGTTTCCGCCACGCTGCCGTCCAGACAAAGCATTCCATCGGCATTGCCCGAGGACTCAATGCGCAGAACACGCATATTGCTTATTGCGTTTTCAACGCCATCGGCAATAACAAGAGAAGCGCCTCCGCAAATTGTCACATCACCATCTCCAAGACATGCGCCCGATGTCGCCGAAGTCCCATCCCCCACCTGAATTCGTCCGGAAACCACGTATGTGTTCCCCGTGTAGGTGTTTTCCGCGGTAAGCCTTAATTTCCCGCCGCTTTGAGTGCCTATAGTCAGCCCGGACTCCCCGGCAATCACCGCCCCAATGGCCGACGTATTATCCGTATTTGACAGCGACAGCACACACCCTTCTGAAGACCCGAAATCCAAAGTCCCTGCATTCGGGGAAGAGACCTCCCCAATACGGGCATTATCTCTGCGCATAAGAACACTGCCGCTCGAAACCCGCAGAACGCGGCCGGCGCCTATATCCGAAGCGTTATATTGACCATATACCAGCGAATTCACCGTCTGATCCTCCGGCAGCGTCAGACTGTTTACACAGACGTTCCTGTTAGGAGCTCCGGTTATCACATTATCCATCTCGGTATCGTACAAACCTCGTATGCCGAACGGCGTATTCGCCGCAGGCCTGTCCGGAGCGTGCCCGTCATATTCGTTTTTGCAGAACATCCACGGAATGACGTTCATGTAAAAAGAACCTTCCCCTCCGCCGGGCCCGTACTCCTCAAGTCCATTTTCAACAATAAACTGCTGTCCTTTAATGTCGCTTTCCATAGCCTTGCCCAGAGACTTTGCCGCTACGGACAGAATTGCTCCCGGAGTTCTCTCAATGCGTCCGGCCTTTACAAACGTTCCCGAAGAACCACCAGCCGTTGAAAGCTGGATTCGCGAATTGCCGTTCGTAACAACGAGCCTATCCACAGAGTCGCCCACGACCCCGCCTTCTGCATCGTCCTTCAGCGCCTGCCCGCCATGTACAATCATACCGCCGCAAAGCGTCACCGAATTTGACGTTATCCGCTGACCAGGATTGACGGTTTTCGCGGAACTGTTGCCTATTTTTACCGATCCTCCGCAGTTCACAATGAATTCGCGAGCGGAGGTCATGCTGCTTCCTTCCAAGAAAGTGGAACTGTCGGCATTCACCACCACTGTGCCAAAAAAATCCGGAGTATCTGTACCAAGCATTATGTCTGCCGGCGCGTTGAAAACAATCCTGCCGGTCTCTTCTCCCCGTACGTATCCGCCGATACTTATGTTGCGGTTGCCGTTCGTATTTGTAAAAACGCATGTATTCCCTCTCACATCAACTCCGGAAAAACTTATCGTTCCTTCCGCTTCGACCGTAAGCGAAGAAGATCCTCCCAGAATAACCGGACACTGGATCTCCAGACATTCTTGATACCATGGACTCTGTGCTACACTGAAAGGCACACTGAGAAATGTTTCCCCACCTTCTTCGTCCGACTGAAAAGTAAGTGAATACCCTCCTGTTTTTGCCAAAATTACGGCAAACCCCGTATCCGGGTCCGGCAGTGTGTCTCCGGCCAGAAGAGAACCGACCGTGATATCTTTGCCAAGCCGTATTACCGCATTTTGCTCTTTGAAATCCCCGGACAATACCACTTCTGCTCCGGGAGAATCAGGAACCCCGCCGGACCAATTGGATTCATCCGTCCAATCCAACGTCCCCGATGGGGAGAAATTTGTCCACACCGACGCAGTGGCGCAAGCAGAAGCAGTACATACTAACATTGTCTGAAAAAAATATGACATATCTCCCCCGCTTTAAGCATGCGGAGCCGATTACAACTTATCAGATCCGCCTATTTATCTTTCACCCAGAGAGTCACAAGCTGGTACGGATACAGATCCACTACCGCATGTCCGCCGCCTGTCGCAGCAACCTCTTCCCCCGTCGGAGAATACAGTATTCCCGCCGTTCCGGTACTGATCTTTACTCCGCGTTTTGCAGAGGCGGTCGTATTTACGACGGCAAAATACAAGCCCCCGCTGCCGGCGTCTATTTTCCGGACAACTACGCCTTCATCGGACGACGCGCCGCGGTCAATTTCGCTCGGAAGCGCCGGAAGCGCCAGGAAATTGGCATTGAACCTCCTGACATACTCCGGGAATCCTCTTCCAAAATTGCCGCCGCACAGATATCCGATCATCACCGGATCTCCATTCGCCACAGCGATGGCCTCCGCCTGCATGCAGAAGGGCCCGGCCCGTTCAAAATCACACACAAAATACCCGGTCTTCCCTTTATCGTCGGCGTCGTAAATCATATTTTCATTCAAACAGTAGTGCCGCACCATGAAAAGTCCGGAACGGGCGCGGTACAAATCCATCGTCGAGGGATCGGATACCGTGTAGAGCCTGTTGAATCCATGCGATAACATTACGCCCTCCGTGTCTTTGTAATTTTGCGGATCGTCCGCCGGATTCGAGTGATTCAGTTCCCATCCTCCCCAATTAAGTCCCGGCGACAGCAGGCCGCGTTTATAAAGTCCGCGCTTCGCCACTTCTTCCGGCGTGATAACTTCTGTTTGTTTATTTCCATCTTCGGATGCGCCAAATTCGCCGCGCCAGAGATCCGGTCTGTCGGTCACAAAAATGTCCTCCCAGCTTCCGAATCCTTTCCCCGGTTCACTGGAATCACCGGTAAACAGCACGACTGCATCATTCACGCCCTTCTCTCGGAGATAATCGCGCATGGCTGTGAGAAATTCCCGTCTTTTCTGATGCCACCAGTCGATATACCGGCTGTAAAGCGCCTTGTCTCCGCGCAAATCCTCCCTTGAAGGAACCTTCCCCCCATTCGCCTCAGCGCCGAACCTCTTCAGGGCGCCGGGACCGAATCCCACCGGGAGCTGCGCTCTGGGCCTGATCCATATGCCGGCGAACACGGCCTTGTCCAAAAATTTTACTACCGTAAGATCCAGCATCTTCTTGAAATCATCATACGTTTCAGGATCCGTTATGTCCGCGTTGGAGGATTCGATCCACTTTATGTGCGAAAACGCATCATCACGCGTAAGCGGCTTAGCCCTCCTCTGCGGCCCGAGACCCTCTTTTCCCTTGCTTCCGCTGTACTCGTAATACGGGAGAATATCAAATCCGTATTGCCCCATCATCGTCACAATCCGCGCCCAAAGCCCGGCATGCGTCCTGTCGTAATACACCCATTTGTCGCCGCCGTATTGTGAAGAATCCCAGTGCTGACACGCACCGAACTCCAACAGATCCTTGGAATAGGTATTAATCCCTAGAAACTTCATAAGCTCCGCTTTGTACCTGTACCAGTCGAGAGGATCCGAAACGCCCCATTTCTGAGGATCGCTTCCCTGTATTACCCCGTCGGCCATTTCTTCCCGCCAGAAGATTCGCCTTTTAGGCAGACCGGACGGAAGCGCCGGCACCTTTACCGGAAGAGACTTCTCGTCCACCACCTCATATAGCCTTATGCATCCCACGGCCGCGCCTTTTGAAAGAGGGTCGTTGCCTTTTTCAAACTGCGCTATTGTTACGTCAAAACCATCCTCCGGCTTGAATATCCGCTCCCGGTGCCTTTCTTCCGAAACAACGCCGCTTCCCCCGTCCTGAAACCTGTCGTGAAGGCGAAACAGCAGCCGCCAGGACTCCCATTTTCCCGACAGCGGCAAATCCAGACTTTCAGGACGGCTGTTGACATACTTGGTGTGAAGAGCGTCGCCCAGAGCAAGCCCCATATGGAACCCGCGCATAGTCTCGTTCCCCCTGTTTATCACGACGATAGACCTCGGCGCATCTTCCGGATATTCGACTTCAAGTACATACGCGGCGCCCGGCCTGAGCATCTTCATTTTCCCGAGCCTGACCGTCATTACCGACGCCTCGCCCGGTACGGCATTGAGCACGCGGGCCTTTCTGCCCAGAATCGTTTCCACAGAAGACGCTCCGGACGGGCTGATTCTCAATTCCCCGTCCGGCATCTCCGCCAAGTTGACCTCCTCAACCAGTGAGAGCCGTCCGAAAGGCTCAATTACCGAAACCGGCCTTTTCAGCGCCTCCTCCCTTGCACGCCGGACAGCCTCCTCCTTCTCCTGCGCCTTGCGCGCCTCTTCCTCCCTGAGCGCGGTTTCCGCCGCCCATCCTTTCTCCGAATACGCGTCAAGAACCACTTCATTGAAGTTCGCGCCGCCTGAGAGCAGCGTCAGCCTGAGAAAGCCGGTTTCTGTGTCTACCGGCACCTCCGCCCAGCTTTTGTACTTGCCGCAGCCGTATACCGCCGCTTCTTTCCAATCTTTCGGTCCGCCGGTTTCTATTTTCACCTCGCCGGTGCCGTTTGTATCGTAAAACCACAGGGACCCGACAGGCACCATGCCGCCGAGATTCAAAACCACAGACGCCGGGAAAACGGCTTTCTTCCCCGGCACACGCTTCCAACCTGTGACCGGCTCGCCGGACGGCGGATCTCCGGCGTCGTACTGCTCGTCCAATATGCCCGAAAAATCGATGTTTCCAGTCTCCGAACATATCATGCCGCCGTTCAGGACGAACCTGTACTTCCCTGGCGGAGTGGCGTCCGAACGCATAGAACACGCAATCACCGCAACAAAAGCCGCAAGTATTCCGACAGCACGTATCTTCATTGCTACCACCCTCTTTTCCAATGATCGCCCAGATCAGTCTCCCCTCCTGCAGACAACGTTCCCTGCCCATTGCCCCGAGATCATCTCCGAGCTTACGTCCGGAAGAACAAGCCTGCATTTGATCCCCTCTGGGACACGCACCTCCGCGGCTACCGTGGCAGGGTCCACACGCCGCCACGACACGGATACGCCGCCGCGCGGCGTCATGCACTGCCCGCCAAACGTATCGAAACAGCTGAACTGCGGCTGGAGCTGTGCTTCCAGATACCCGGGGGCTGTAGGCCTTAACCCCATTACCGCCTTCCGCACGAGAAACGGCATAGGCGCGCTCCACGCATGATTCAGCGAATCGTGATTCTCCGCATTCCACGCCTCCCACGTCGTCGTGGCGCCGGCGCCGTACATCACGGCGTAATCACGGACAAACGCCCGTACCGCTGCGCCCACCATACCAGAAACCGCAGCGGCGTCCGCCAGAAAGAAGTAGCTGAACGGCGACCCCTGCGATATCCACGGATGCCGTTCTATATCCAGCAGCATACTCAAGGCCGTGCGGGCCTCTTCGCGGCGAAACACACCCGTGGTCACTGCAAGCGCATTTGCTATCTGCGAGTACCGGTACGTCTTCTTTCCCGCATTCACGGAATCCGCAATCAGCCCCGTGTCCTTCATCAGAAACACGCCGCGAATGACCTCCGCCAGCCGGTCCGCCTCTGCTGAACATCCGGAACCGCCGCCGCATGATTTCTCAAGAAAATCCAATGCCTTCAGCGCCTGGAGAAAGAACAGATTGAATCCGCTGTTTACGTCCTCGCGGTCGATGCCGGTCGTAGTCATTGGATGCCACCCGTTCCCCGGATGGTCAAGGAAAAGGATGCCTCCGCGCGTATTTCTGCCGCGTCCGGCAATTCTGCCGGTTTCAAGCAGTCCGTCGCTGTTGCGGTATCCGCGGAACTCATCCACTATTCCCCTCGCCGTTTCAACAGTTTCGTCCACGACGCTCCTGTCGCCCGTATAGGCGTAATATCTGGCGAGCAATTCCGGCGGCACCAGACAGTAGTCGTAAAGAGGGCCTCCCAGACCGTACAGACTGCCGTTTAGCATGCCCAGGGCCTTCTTTTCGCTCACGGAAGCAAGGCACAGTTCGCGCATATGCCGGAAGTCCCCTGTCATGTGCCCGACACTGTCCGCGATCCATATCGAGTCGCCCCAGTAAACGCCCTGCTCGCGCGTGTTGCAGTCGTGCAAGTCCGCCTGCGTGTTCAGCATAATACTGCGCCTGCAAATCCGGTAAAGCGTCTCCGCACGCCTGTCCTCGCACGAAAAACCGTCGCGATAGTCCAGCCCGGCACGGCATCTATTGACGGTAACCCGGACAATTTCAAATCTGCCGGCAGCGTCTTTTTCCGACACATATATGTAGCGCTGACCGTTGAAATGATAGTTCCTTATCAAGTTCCGCCCCTTGGCAAGCCGGTATCGGACAAGATAAATTCCGCCGTTTCTCCATATCACTGGATGCCCGTCCGCACGGAGATTTTCCGCCAGCGCGACGTCCACGGTGCATGGCGCTTCGCACCGTATTTCCACCGTCACATCTCCGGCACACATACGGCGCATGTCGTAGACAAAACCGTATCCTTTTTCTCCTTCACGCCTGTCCACGCACACAAAACCGTATTTCAGCGCTTCGTAAACTCCGTCGTCCGTCTCCCGGAAGAGTTTCTCGTGGTCCAGCCGCACGGCAGAATCCTGCAGCGAATATATTTCCGTATTTGTCCTGAACACCCCTGACGGCAGCGGCGCATCCTCTCTGCGCCAGACAAGACCGGCGACCCCGCGCTCCCGCAGGGTCATATCCGGACAATCGAACACGCGCGGCTCCGTCCACAAGCCCTGATCAATGCCTTTCTCGCCGGCCCCCTCCGTCTCCAGCCCGTAATCGCATGACGCATACCTGGCCAGCAAACCGAACGCCGGATGAGAGACGGAAATCTCCTCCACAAACTCTATTGCCCAGTTCTTTCTTGGAGTGCCGGCGCTCCAGCATTCCAGGTCCGCGACCTTCCAGTCAGGCCCGGTGGTCAGCGAAAAAGTCTTCCCTCCGCATTCGGCCCGGACATCCGCAAGAATTCCCGGTTCCGCAGCAGTATTGTATTTCAGGGTCACGCCCGCATGGTATGCGATTACGAAAACCTCATTGCGGCCGGATCTCATGCATCCGGAAATATCGTGAAAGTCATACCTTACCTCAGGTCTGCGAAACTGCGCCGGCCCGGAATTAACAAATTCGCCGTTTACATAAAGCTTGTACTTTACGTCCGCAAAAATTCGAATGCAGACTCTCTCCGGCATCGCCGGCAGATTCACCGCACCGAGCGCCGCAACGTACTGATTTTCCCGACACCACGGACACCATATAAACATAGCATCCGACCGATATTCGCCAAAGTCCATCTAACAACCCGCCCAAACCTCACAATAATACGCACACAGCCAAGGCCGCGTACCATACGAGGATACCCGCAGTTTGTCATACGGCCACATCCGCTGTCAAGAAAAAATGAGACAGCATTGTGTCACGCGTCGTGTCATAAAGCGGACACCAGACGAAAAAAAAAGCTCTATCACCTTGTCAGATGATGCGTCAAATCCTTGACACTGTACAATGGAGACATGAGAAACATAGGCAGAAAGACTGCGGCCGAGTACAGTGCCGCACGTTATGACGATACTGAAATCGCGCTCTGCAAAGAAATGACTGTTGGATGAGTTTTGCGGAGTGACAGGCTGCGAACGCAAGTGTGCCAATAAACTTCTTCAAGAAATTCTGCGATTCCACGAACCTCCCGGGCGTGGACAGACATGCAATAACAAAACGCTCGAACTCATCGAGAAAGTGCGGAGTGATCCCGGATGCATCTGTCTGCAGAACATGGCTGCGCAGATGGAAAACATTTGGCAGAATTCAAAAGGGAGGGGCTGTCGTGTTCCGCAAAAAGGAAAAGGCATGACTTTCAAAATCGGCGCCAGCACAATCAGCCGTAATTACAAAAAATACGTGAAAAGCCCGGCGCGCTGTACCATAAAGACGAACGGCGCACATTTATGCACGCCGTCCGCAATTTATCCGGCCGCGGACACAACACAGGCTGCGCCGTCAACCGCATCCAGTCTCTGCACAAAAAATATTATGCTTCCTCCTCCGTGTGGTTCTTGTACGGAGACTCCGCAATAACCTTCTGCGCGACATTGGACGGCACCGTGTCGTATCTGGAAAACGACATGCTGAAAGAGGCCTGCCCGCCTGTCATTGAACGCAGCTCTGCGGAGTACCTGAACAATTCGGACTGCGGTACTTCCGCCTCTATGACCTGCATATCATCCTCCGTCTCGTAACCGAGAATCCTCCCGCGCTTGTGCGTCAAATCGCCGGTAACCGCTCCCATGAACTGATCCGGAGTTGAAATCCTTACATTCATAACAGGCTCCAGAAGGATCGGCTTAGCCTTCGTGAGACCATCCCTGAGCGCCTGAGATCCCGCAATCTTGAAGGCAATTTCCGAGGAATCGACATCGTGGAACGACCCGTCGTAAACGCGTACCTTTATGCCAACGACCGGATAGCCGGCCACTGCGCCGTGTTCCATCCGTTCCAGCACGCCCTTCTCAATCGCCGGAATGAAATTGCCGGGGATGGAGCCGCCCACCGTCTCGTTGGTGTACCACGCATCGTCCCCCTCCCGTAAGGGTTCAACCTTAAGATACACTTCGCCGTACTGGCCGCGCCCGCCCGACTGTTTCTTGTGCTTGTGATGTCCTTCGCCCACTGCCGTCACAGTCTCACGGTACGCCACGCGCGGAGTACTGAGCTTGACGTTAACGTTGCTCATCTGCTTCAGCAGATGGACCGCCGCGTCAAGATGCACGTCTCCCAGACCCTTCAGTATCGTCTCGTGGGTCTCCACATTGCGCTCAAGCTGCAGCGTCTGATCCTGCTCGAGAAGCCTCTGCAGAGCGGGCCCCAGTTTGTCGTCGTCCGCCTGCGAAGCCGCCGTCACCGCTGCAAACTGCACCGGACTCGGGAACTGCACCGGGCGCGCCACAAGCTTGCACCCGACGGAGCAGAGAGTATCGCTGACCTTTGTCGCCTTCAGTTTGGGTATCGCCACAATATCGCCGGTGGTTATGCAATCGACAGGCGTATATTTCTTGCCGCATGGGACAAGCAGCTGAGTAACCCTCTCACGACCCGACGACGGATTGTCAACGTCTGTATCCGGCTTGAGCGACCCTGAAAGCACACGTATATAGTTCATCTGTCCGACAAAACTGTCGGACACGGTCTTCCAGACAAGACCAAAGAACGGTCTGTCCACAGCCGTATCTATCTCATTGCCGTCCGCATCGGTACGTATCCTCTCAAACGGATTGGCCATGTATCCGACAATCGCCTCGAGAAACTCGTCGATACCGACGCCTGAAAGCGAAAAGACCGGTATCACCGGAACAAACAGCCCCGTCACCGACGCCTTTTCCAAGCCTTTAAGAGTGTCTTCCTGCGACAGCTTCTCCTCCAAAAGGAATTTTTCCGTCAGCTCGTCGTCGCTCTCGGCGGCCCTTTCCGTCAGCTGTCCCCTGGCCTCTTCCGCCGCGGCCGCGTACTCCGGCGGGATATCGCCGGAAAACACGCTGACCAGTCCGGTCCTGCCAGCGTTCGGAAATGCGATAGGGATGCATCCTATTCCAAATGCCAAACGGATTGCCGACACCGTTTTCAGGTAGTCCGTATTGTCCTTGTCAAGCCCCGTCACCACAATGCACCGCGAGACAAGTCCGGTCTGCTTGAAGCATTTCCACGCCCTGCGGGTACCCACCTGTATCCCACCGGCAGCGTCAACTGTCAGAATTCCTGCATCCGCCGCACGGCATGAAGAGCGCAGCTGTCCGTAGAAGTCCATGTATCCCGGCGCATCCGTGAAAAAGAGGCTGTATACATCCCCTCCGGCCGACTTGTACTTAGCATTGAATGTGGTCGAAAACAGAGATATCTTCCGGGCTTTCTCCTCTTCCGTGAAATCGGATACGCTTGTTCCATTCGCCGAAGACCCCAGCCTGTCGTTCAGTCCAAGCTTAAATGCCAAAGCATCAGTCAACGCCGTCTTCCCGGATCCGCTGTGACCGGCCAACACAAAGTTTCTAACATTTTCTACAGGTATGTCGTACATATTGCCTCTTTCCTGACTTTTTCGCATCCGCCATCCCGGCGGCGGAAACAAATTAACCACCCACTGGAACGGCTTTCGCCCATTCAACTGTAGCGAGTATGCACAAAAATCAAGCAAAATACAAGCACATAAACGCAAATGCAGATTGCAAGTTAAGTGGAACCGTTCTAATGACGTCACGCGGCATGCCCGTGCCGCAGTCGTTCCGTTTAGCGAAATGTTCCTGCGGACAGAGTTGGCAAAGGCCCGAAACCGGCGGATGGCGACGGCCCAAATGCTCCTTTTTTTGCCCTGCGTTCTTACTAACCGGCGTGTGTTCCTTTACAAGCCCAGATTTTCCGACAAACTCTTGATTTTTCTGCTGAAGTAAACTAAAATCGGGAACCGTTGGTTGTAGGTTTGTGAGACACGCGGCGAACGCCGGCGCTTGTTATTTAGCGGAGGTCGCTTATGGGTAGAAAGTTTCTCCTTGTTTTTCTTTGTGCGGTGTGGTGTTTCAGCTTTTCTGCGGCTGATGTTTTTGTCCGAGAATCTTTCCCTGTTGGGAACGGCGGATATTCCGCGTCTTCGCTGTTCAACCAGCGACCTGCGGAATCAGGCGACTCCTTCGGATTTTCTTCCCAATGGTACGAAAGCACAGGCGTCTACCAGATCAGTGCGGACGGCCTGCAGTATCCGGTCTCTTCCCAACTTACAGCCTCCGGAGGCAGCGTATACGTCAACAACGGCGGATCATCTGACGCAACAGGCAGAAACAACATGCGGCTCATAGATACCGACATGTTTCCGCAGTCGGGCAGACTCTACTTCAGCTGTCTGTTCAAATACGACGGAGAAAAGGCTGTCCAGAGCCTGAAGCCTGGACAAGGCTACGGCATTGGACTTTCGCCCGTCAAATATCCGGGAAATTCCTCCACTGACAGCTTATGCTCCCAGATAAACACCAGCGGGCTGTTTTTCGCACTGTATAAATCCGAGAGCGGGAATGTCGATTTAGTGCTGCGGGTGAATGGACAGAATTACCCGCTCATCGAGAATCCTGCGGCGGGAACCACATTTTTCTGCATAGCGAGGATCGATCTGAATTGCGTCGAAGACGGCATGGAGATTGTGAGAGGCTCCGCCGTCCCGGCGGAGGAATGGAGCGGCGAAGAAACATATGAAACGTGTATCGTCGCCGATTTAATTTCGGTAAACTCCAATTTTTTGAAATACTTATGCCTCTCCGGCGCGTATGCGACCGGGAATTCCCCTGTGTACTGGGATGAGGTGCTTGTCACCGACACCTACGAAGAAGCTGCCGGCGGAGTCGGAAATCCCGGGCCGCAGGTGTATATGCGCGAACCGGTCGACCCCGTATACCACAGCGCAACTCTTATCGCAGACATCTACGACATGGGACAGACGGGAAACTTCGACTTGTATTTGTCATATGCGGCGGAAGACTCCGCTCCCTCCCGCGTGTTCGTCGGCTACATCGGCGGCACGGGCACTGTATCCCACACGGTCTCAAACCTTGACCATACAAAAGTTTACACGTTCGAATTTGAAGCGGACGTCGCCGGAGAAACTTATCAGTCAGTAAATACAAGAAGTTTCCAGACGTCCATGAGCCCAGTATTTGAGGATTTTTCATGCGTCGGTTCAATATCCTCAGGCGTGCAGATGAACGCTTTTCTCAAGAGCGCCGGAGCTTCTTCCACCACGGTAGAGGCCTGTTTCGGAGACAGCCTCGAGAATATGAAGCCTGTAAAGACTTGGGAAAATGCCGAATCCGGAGAATACGCCGCGCTCATTCCGGCGGAAGATCTCGCTTTCGGGGTTACTTACTACGCAAAATTCAGAGCCTTTTGCTCGCTCGACGGCCAAACATATGAAAACACAACTGAAACAGTGCAGATCGTACCTGACCAGATCTTCGACTGGACGGGTGCCGGACAGAGCACAGACTGGCATGATTCCGGGAACTGGAACCTGTTGTACGTGCCGGATTACGAACTTGCAAATGTGCTGCTGACAGGGTCGAATACAGTTATCACTTCCGCTTCTGCCGTTACCCTGCAGTCCATGGGAATAGAAGGAGCAAGCAGCGGCGGCATGCCGGCGGAACTCAGCTTTCAGGGCACGCTTAACATTATTGAGAACTTGACGCTGGGAACGAACACGACGACAACGGCAAACTTTAACGGAGGCACTTATTCGGTCGGCGGAACTGTGGAAATCGGCACATATGCCAAGAACAGCGTAATTTCCATGTCGGACGCATCCGTTACTGCGGAACAGATGCTTGTCGGAACAAAAAAATCCGGGTCTTCCAACAAATTTGAAATGTCCGGGAATTCAGTACTAAACCTGTCAGCGCTCAAAATCGGCGGAGGCTCCTCGGCCAACGTTGTCACCCTGAAGCCGGGATCCGTGCTGAATATTACGGGGGACGGTGTGTCCGGAATAAGCACGACCGACGCCGGAAACGGACTTATAATTGACGGAGCAACGGTAAATAACGATGGATTGCTGGAAAATGCAATCCGATCTTCCAACAATACCGCCACCTCTTCGTTCGTGGAAATGAGGAACGGTGCGATACTGAATCAGAACGGTGAAATGCGGGTATCGTCGTGGTATAACGGAAAAGTGTACGTACTGGACGGGTCGCAGCTCCGCGCGCAGCGCATAACAGTCGGAACAGCGTCGGATTCAGGTGCAAACAGCGCTTTAATTGTCAGCAACTCATTGCTCACAGCATCTTCAATCGCAATTCCCGGAGATGACAGGCACAGAAACGCGTCCCTGATCGTTTACGAGGATGAAGGCAGTGAAACCAGCGTAGAGATCGAGGGCAATTTTACATTGGCGGTTTACGACTCAAGAAGAACCGGGAATCAGCTGAACAGCTCGAACCTCCTGTCCGTTAACGGCGGAACCGTAACCATCGGCGGCGACCTGTTCGTCGGAGGAAAAAACGTCGAAGCTCACTCCAACAACACCGTGCGTGTTTCCGGTAAAAGCTCGCGCATAAACGTCGAAAACCTTACGGCAGTCCAGAAAAGCAGGTTCGTTTTCGACGTGCCGGCCGGAGGATTCTCAGCTGTACCAGTCTCAGTGAACGGCACTGCATCTTTGGCAGAAGATTCGGTACTTGAAATAAATGCTTCTGAATTCGTCAAAGCCGGCGGCGGAACCACGGTTCTCATTTCCGCTGGAGTTCTTGCCGACGATTCTTTCAGCCCGCAGAACATATCCGTTGATACGGGAGAACTTCGCTTTGCAGCGGAAGTCCTGCAGGAAAACGGCAAGGTGACATTCAAGGCTTCTCCGCTGAACACCGTGCTTATAGTCAGGTAAGCCTGATTATGTTCGAACGGCCGGACGGCAAATCCGTCCGGCCTCCGTTTTTATGAACTCGGTGTTTGATGTTTGTTCCTTTTGAATGTAAAATGCCGTGCTGTGCTGCAGATGCGGGGCTTTTCTGATCGGGGCGACGGCGTCCGCGTGAAAACAGCTATCCGGCCATTTCATCCGGGCGTTCTTCCCTCCCACCGTCTGCCGCGCCAGTCCGGCCCACGGCAAAAACCTGCCGGGGGAACGATGTGTCCGTTGGATTTGTTTGCTGAAATAAAAAATGGAGGACAAATTGAAAAATAAACTTTTTGCAGGAGCGCTTGCAGCTGTCGCCATATGCTGCGCAGGTGAAGCAATATGCGCCGGATTTGAGCGCAGCGCCGCCGATTTTGTAAAAGACATGAAGATTGGCGTAAACATTGGAAACACACTCGACGTTCCAAACGGCGATGAAGTTTCCTGGGGGAATCCCAAAATCACACGCGAATTGATAAAAGCCTACAAAGAAAAGGGCTTTGACACGATCCGTATTCCGATTTCATGGCGCAAACAATTCGACAGGGACGACCCTGAGCACAAAATACGTCCGGAATTTCTCTCCCGCGTGAAGGAAGTCGTTGATATGTGCATGGAAGAAGACCTCATCACCATAATCAACATACATCACGACGGAGGGGACGACGGATGGCCAGGCGCCTGGCTGACAATCGACGGCGAACACGTGGACAGAGCAAATGAAATCCTGTCGCATCTGTGGACGCAGATAGCGCTTGTATTCCGCGACTACGATGAAAAATTGATCTTCGAAGGATTCAACGAAGTCCGCAAAGCAAAGGCTTATGAAGGCCCCAACGGGGGACAGAAAGGGCGCGAAGACTGGACCGGCAATGAATATTACTGCGGCATTGTCAACCGTTACGCTAAAACCTTCTACGACTCCGTGCGGGCCACCGGAGGAAATAACGCAAAGCGCTACCTCATGATACCGACATATGCGGCAGCCTTTCAGGAGACTACGTGCAAGTATTTCCAGTCGCCGAATCCGGATGACAACCGGATCATTGTGGACATCCATTGCTATGAGCCGGGAGACTTCTGCATATGGGGCAACCGCAAAAAATACGACGCCGGTCACGTGCAGAAACGCCTCGGAGAATTTTTTCCGATATTCAAACGTTACTTCACAGACAAAGGAATCCCGGTTGTTCTTGGAGAAATCAACGCCGATCTGAGATTTTACGATGCAGAGCGTTATTTCCCCAATGACGACGCACGCATCCGCTGGGCTCGGCACTACGTGAGCGAGGCCGCAAAATACGGTTTCCCATGCATTGTGTGGGAAACGGGGGATTCCGGAAGAATGGGACTGATAGACCGTAAAACATACAAATGGACACACGGAGAACTCGCAGATACATTTGTCAAAACGGCGCACGGGCAGATGACCGACGAGCTGGAGGCTCAATATGTGGCCGCAGTGACCGTTTCCCCGGAAAAAGTGTATGTAAAGACCGATACTCTCCTGAAATGGGACCTTAACGGCGACGCATACCGCTCATGCTGGGGGCAAACCATGGGATATGGCAATCTCAACGGAAACGGGGTGAATATGCGATTCTTCTCGTCAGACAAAGACGGATCGCTTAAGGTTTCGTCCGGCGGAAAAGGCGGCAACATGATTCACCAGCAATTCTGGTCGGATCAGAGCGCCGAGTCTGTGCGCACATTCAAATCATACGTCAAAACGCATGATGACCTGGCCACTGGCGGACGCAAACTCGTATTCACCGTCACGGCACATAACGGCACGGCCGTGATAGTAAAGGGGTCGTTCATGGTGCCGGGATTGAAAAAAATTGACTTCGGAGCCGACGCCGGCAAAGACGGGTGCATCATCGCAACAAAGGAACGGCCCGTTGTTGAAGTCGCAATACCTCTCCCGGACGGCAGTCTTGACGCCGGATCAAAGAAGGGCGTAAGCGCAGAGCTCCAGTTTATTCCCGGAGCCTGGGGTGCAAATCTTCCGCTTGATTTTACACTCAGCAAAATCGAAATCAAATAAGCGTTTCTCCAAAACATCTGCCCCGTTCATGCCTGCCCGCATGAACGGGGCAAACATTGAACCGAACCATGCAAGCGGATTTCAACGTACAGTCAGAAAGGCAGTAATTCTATGAAATTATGTGAATCTTTATTTTTGACGGCTTGTGCCGTCCTTGCACATATAGGATACGCTTCGGCCCCGGAAGGGGTTCCCATCGATCCTAAAGTGGATCACAGAGGATTGATCGAAATCCCGGGAATCCTTCGCTCACACAGCGGATTTCACTGGGGGGCCGCGAATTTGGTGGCTTTCGGCAAGGACTGGGGTTATTCCGCACAGGATTACGCACTGAAAAATATAAAAAAGGACGGAAACGCCTCAGATCTGTCCGTCTCGGGAAACCTGTCGGTGCCCGGATGCAGTGAAATAATCGTCGACGAGCGTATAAGGAAAAAAGGCGCCGGACGGTGGGAGGTTACGTGGAAACTGTCTTCTACCGCCGCGGATAACCCAATGCAGATCCGCAGGGCATACCTGTCGTTCCCTCTTGCAGTGTCGGATTATGAGGGAACTGTTTTTGATGCCGGCCGCGCCGGAAAATATGAACTCCCTGCCCGTAAACCGGAATCTGGCGTTATTTTTGAGTACAAACCGACAGACAGCATAGAAGTGACGACCCGTGCCGATGCTGCCGGTAAGTCAAAGAGGTTCAGAATCGAAGGCAAGGATATGCTGGTGTCTCTCCTGGACTGCAGGAAGACGGATGCCCAGGGAAAAACAACGGACGAACGGTATGAACTTAGAATGGACTTTAAAAATCCATTCAACAGCCCATCGTGTTCTCTCGTTTTCGATATGCAGGCAGAATTTCCACCCTTTAAAATAACCGCCAGTCCGGAGTGGGTGGAATACCGTCACTCGAACACAGTTGTGCCGGGCAGTATTCTGGATTTCTCAGAAATCGGCAATAGGGCCTACCCGGACACCGACGGCAGACTTTTGCCTTCTGAAAACGGACGCTTCGTCACGGAAAAAACCGGACGTGAAATACGGCTCATAGGCGCAAATCTTTGCTTCTCCGCATGTTTCCCTGATCATGATCTGGCGGACAAAATAGTTGCGGATTTCAAGAAAATGGGCTACAACGCCGTACGTTTCCATCATACCGATGTGATAATGATGAAGGGTGAATGGAATGGCTTCTGGGAAAAGAAAACCCGTGGAGAAATCTCACCTTCCCAGCTGGAAAAACTAGATTACCTCATGGCAGCGATGAAGAAGGCGGGAATGTATGTAACGATAGACCTTTACGCCATGGGATGCATGGGAATGATAGACGGCGTCGACAAATCTGTGTTCGGTGAGATAAAGGCGCTCGTACCCATACACGAGCCTGCATTCGAAGTGTGGGCGCAAAACGCACTTGAATGGATGAACCACGTAAATCCATATACAGGCCTGGCGTGGAAAGAGGACCCCGCTGTCTTTGCCATATGTCCATTGAACGAAGACAGCATAGCATCGGTGTGGCGGTCCGCCGAAGACAAATATATGAAGGCCTTTTCCGAATGGAAGAAAAACCGCACCGGCCGCTCAGACGACCAGCTGATGGCACAGTTCCTGACGGAAGTAAAGGTCAAATCAAACAAACGGATTCTGGAATTTTTCAAGAAAAATGGAATAAAAGCTTCCATGAGCGGATGCAATTGGTGGGATACGATGGCACAGACATTCGAAAGAGATTCTCTTCAAGTTGTCGACAATCACCAGTATTCCGATCACCCCACCCCCCACTACCTCCCTTCGAGGTATAATCAGCATACCAACTTGAAAAACACCGGCCCCACCTACATGACGCCCATTTTCATGGCCGCAACAAGACAATTCGACAAGCCGTTCATCGTGACGGAGTACAATTTCTGCGCGCCGAATATATACAGGGCGGAAGGCGGCGCAATGATGGGTGCCTATGCTTCTTTGCAGGACTGGAGCGGGCTTTTCCGCTTTGCGTGGGCGCACGACTCAAAACTGCTGAAGGAACAGCACCCGATATCGGGCTTCGACATCGTTACCGACCCCGTCTCACAGATGACTGAACGCCAGATTATGCTGATGTTCGGCAGAAGGGACGTCCGTCCCGCCGAAAAATCATACGTTTACGCCGTGACTATGGATGAAGCCACAGAAAACGGAATCGGAGACATGTGGTCCCGCGGCCTGTTCCCGCACGACTTCAACGCGCTGGCGCTGAAAAGCAGAATAGGTTCTGCAGCCGTATATTCCAAAGAAAGCGTCATTCCGTCCGGATGCAGCTTCATCGTGGCCGCAAAAGGCACTGGAATCCCCACAGCACAGGGTGCACAGTTCATACGAAAGAATGAACTCGACAAGTTCTCCCCGACGGTAACCGTATCCGATACCGGAGAAATCGCGCTTGATTCAAGAAACGGCAGCATCTCCGTTTCATCCCTCAGAACGGAATGCATTGTGGTACCTTCCGGCAAAACTGGCTCTGCCGGAGGGCTGAGCGTATCGAACGTCACGCAGTTCTGTTCGATTTCCGCCTCTTCTATGGACAAATCGGACTCGCTTCGCGACAGTTCCAGAATTCTGATATTTCACATAACAAATGTTATGAACACGGACATGTCTTTCTCCGATTCAACACTCAAAATTCTGCACAGGAGCGGTACTCTGCCGTATTTGATCGCTTCAGGAGCGGCCGACGTGTCTCTGAAAAACACCAACCCGAACTTGAAACTCTATGCGGTTGGAAGCAATGGCGTCAGATTGTGCGAAGTCCCTCTTTCTTACTCGGACGGAGAATACAAGTTCCGCCTGGATACCGCTTCGCCGCTGCATGATCCAACCATGGTTTACGAGCTGTCCGCCGAATAGCGGTTCGAGAAAAAAGATCTGTACTGATCAGGCGCGGGAATTAAAAATTTTTCTCCCGCGCCTGTTTTTGTGCCGTCCCACCGGAACATGCCTCCACTTAATCCAGCTGCCGGAAAGCGTCGAATCCGGAATCGATGCTGTAATTCGATTAACGCCGCTGCAACAAGCCCCCGAAAAACGCGCCGTGCGGGCAGAAGCGCGCGCAAAACCGGCAAACTGCGCATGCCCCCCGCCCGAACTCATGTCTCCAACTGCCCCCGAAAACAAACCGGCAAGCCCCCGCGGCTGTTCGTCCGCCGAATCCGGCCGTTTCTGCGTCTAATGCTTACCGTACCGGCACAACCGGCGGGGGAGCCCCTATTGTAATGCCCATGGAGTCAAAATCTGTACTGCGCATCATGCCGTCTGTCCGGCGACTCCGGCCTTCTCCGGCGCCGCGCCTTTGCCGCTCCTGAATTACGTCATAAACCGGGATAACAAGTGCATTGGGTTCAATGCCGCTTTCGGAACTACGGCCTTGATTGCCGCCACGGGTAAGTCCGGTGGAACCGCAAACCGTACTGCCGAGCCCTGACATCCCGTCAATATACGTCGTTCCGCCGATTCTCCGGGCTGTCACGCTGTTTCCGGCGTCATCTGTGAAATGCGTGACGTCACCGATTTCCCGGGCTGTCACGCTGTTTCCAGCATCGTCTCTTATATACGTGACATCGCCTATCCTGCGCGCTGTCGACTGCTTCCCATTTGCGTCGGTGTAGTATGTCACGTCTCCTATCCTGCGCGCTGTCGACTGCACCCCATTTGCATCGGTGTAATATGTTATGTCTCCTATCCTGCGCGACGTCACCTGTCTGCCGCATGCACTGGTATAGTAAGTCACATCTCCTATCCTCCGCGACGTTGTGCCGGTCATCTCGCCGAAACTATTGCCAAACGATGCCAAATTCACCCCGTATGAACCCGGCGGGCCGTCGGGAACAATCCCTGAATACGTACTCTCCGTACACCCCCACGACCCGGACAAGTACCCATTGCCGCCACAGGCGGAATAAACAGCCGCAATAAAAATAATTGCCGTAAGTATATTCCTATTCATGTCCGGAACCCTCCATCTGGCCAACATTCCGCGCATTAGATGCAGCAAAATACCGGCATGTTTTCTGCTTTTTGCAATTATTCAGCTTGTATCAAGAATGTCATATTTCGTTTATGCAAGTATACATTAATAAACAGATTTATTCCATTACATTTTAAGATACATAATTATTTTGTCTGCATATCCATAAAAATCAAGGCATTGCAGGCAAATTTCCGCTGCTACCAAGACCGGCACAGCATATTTATACGGTGGCGGAACTGCTTCCGGAAATCCTATTCTGTCTTTTTTTTATAGTACTTTTTGTTCCCGCATTGCGCACCGCCCGTGCATTCTGGTCCGACCCCAAGCGGCACGAAGGCCGGATTCCATCGCGCAGATTACCAGACACACTGGACTGACACCGGTTTTTCCAATTCAACCGTTCAACGGTATTGCCGCCGACATCGCTTTGCAATGGGCCGTATACGGAGCCGTCTTAATCCCGCTTTTGTTTTTACGGCATGACCTTGTTCGCCTCATGGAACGCTGTTCCGCCAATACGAATTTCTAACTGGCGGCCATTTTTGTTTCCCACCAGTAAGGACCGCTCTAAGCGTTTTGGCCTCTGGTTTCGCCTCAAACCGGAATTGGACAAACTCATTTCGGCAAGGACTAATGTATTCTTCTGCTTTCCGGACTCGCAAGACACTTCCCGGGAGGATTCTCACCTGACTGCATCTCTGCTGCACTGTCTTCCCGGACATAGTTTGTTCTTTCAACCCCAATTTTGCCAGAGCGACCAAACTGCATACTTTTTGTACCGTGCGGAAGATATTGCATCCTGTCAAATTTACAAGAGCGCTGCAGCATGTACATATTGACACGCACTGTGTAATTGTGTTAATTTTGGTTACGCAGCCAAATTAAACAAAATGACGACTATAAAACAAATTGCAGACAAGGTCGGCTGTTCGGAAACGACCGTCCGACGAGTGCTGCGCGGAGGGAACAAGGAAGTCTGGTCCGGAACCTCCGCCAGAGCGTCGCGCATAAGGGAAGCGGCAAGACAGGCAGGTTTCCTTCCGAACGCATCGGCCGCAGCCGTAAAAACGGGCAAATTCAACGCAGTCCTGCTCATCCTGAGCACGGAACGCGGACGCTGTTATCTTCCCGAACCCCTGCTTTACGGGCTGTGCTCATCTCTTGACAAAGCAGGGCTGCGGCTGGTTATCGGACGTTTTTCCGATGAAGAGTTGACGGACAGAAGAGCCCTGCCATCCTTTTTGCGCAGCTGGTCGTGCGATGGCGCGCTCATAAACTATACCGACAGATTTCCGTCGAAACTGAATGAACTAGTCAGGGATTTCCGCATTCCTTCGATATGGCTGAACGCCCCATTTGAATTGGACTGCGTAAAATATGACGACCGAGCGGCTGCACGCGAAGCAGTCGCCAGACTCGCATCGGCCGGGTGCAAGAGAATCTCTTACGTGGACTTGAGGCATGACTTCTCACAAGAGCTGCACTACAGCGCCTACGAGCGCATTCTCGGATACGAGGACGGCCGCAAAATTTGCAATATGCCGCCTGTATCGCCGGTCAAGCTGGGAAATCTGCCCGCGGATGCTCAAGTCAAAATACTTGCGGATCTTTTTAAGTCTCCAATGCGGCCAGATGGAATAATCGCATTCGACAGAGCAGACAGAATTGTTATCGCCGCCGCCGGCGCCGGGCTTCGCGAGGCAGAAATCCCAAAACTAGCGGTATTCTGTCATGAATTCTCCGACATTCCATCGGACAATGTAATCAGGATAACGGCCCCATGCAAACTGGCGGCCGAAACGGCGGTATCAGCCCTCATGAAAAAGATTTCGCACGGACACCCGCCCGCGCGCATTCCCCCATTGCGCATGACGTTTGTCATGCCTAACGCTGCAGATGGTCAAACATATCTTGCGAAAAGTTGACCGAACAAAGGAGAAACTGATGAAGACATTCGTTTTGACAACGCTTGCTGCCGCGATTCTGTATTCCTTCAATGCCGTGTCTGAAACAAAGATGTTTGCTCCGAAAAGGGACGATGTCTCATTCCCGGGCGGAACATGGGCGTTGAACGGCGAAAAGGAATGGATATCTGCTGCAACTGGAGAAAATACATCATGGGACTCCGCAGATGACACCGCACTGATAGTCAACAGCCCCGACAGCACAGTGGTATGGGGTTCTATTGACATCTCAATTGACAATTCGCAAGGCAATTTTATGGTTGGCGGCATAGTTATCACCAACGAAATGCCGTCATGGTCCCACAACAGATTCGAAGGCGATCCGCTTCGAATCGGCAGCGGCGGAGTGACCGTATGGCCGCATGGCGATTCGTCTTTCGTATATTTCGAATGCCCCGTTATCCTGGCCGCGCCTCAGACTTGGAAGAGCGCCAAAATCCGTCAGGTGGAGGACAGTGCGACCGTTCAGTTCAAAGCTCCGATATCTTCCGAGGGCGGCGCGGAAATCCCTATCGTCTTTGACGGGATGAACATCGTGGATCCGGCAAAAAAAGGCGTCTCCGATGCCCGGCCTGCATTCGGGATGTATGCAGATAATTCCTTTAGAGGAGACGTGACCGTTCAGAATGGCGCATTCCTTTATCTCATGTATTCGCAGGACTCTAAAGGGGACAAACTGGACAGTTCCTCGGCGGTCATACTATCGGGCGGAGGTTTTGGTTTTACCGGAAATTCTTTCGCATATACCCAGAAAATCGAACGCCTTATAATACGCCGCGGAGAGAATCACATATCCGGAAAGAATGCAAATGCGGTTATAGACTGCGGAGAAATCGTGCGGGAAGGCCCCGGCGGAACGCTCAAACTTCCTGTATCCTGGGCCGGCGGCATCACTGCGTTTACCTCAAGCACAAACGTAAACAGCGTTCTGGGCTGCTGGGCCACGCTGAATGACGGCGCTTTCGCAAAAGTAGGTTCCGACGGCAAAATTGGTCAGGAAAACGGTATCCAGCGAGCATCCACGGATTCATGGACCGACAGCACGCATATTGTCGTTGCCGGCGGCGGAGTACGGACCAAGGGCGATATGTCGCCGTATTCACTGAGGTATGCCAATTATTCATCCCTGCTGGCGCATACAAACGATCTCGCCGGTTCCAGCCTGACCTTGACCATGGGGGGTATCCTGGCAAATACATCAGACGAAAGCGTGCTGCAGAACGGCGCCTTGACTTCCGGACTGGAGACCGGCGAACTTTTTGTCTTTGCATCAAATGAATTCCGCATCGAAGCAAACATCCGCGACAATGGGGAAATCCCGCTAAACCTCGTCAAATCACAGCGCGGCATTCTCACCTGCACCAGCACTTCGCATAGCGGAACCACCTTCGTAAACGGTGGAACTCTGTCGCTGACCGGTCCCGAAGCACGCATCAGAGGAGACATAAAGCAGGCTGGCGGAACGACTATTTCCATAGAAAACGGAGCCGGATTCGAACCGTGCGAAACCGCACGGAAGCTTGGTGGAAACGCGATGATAGGCAGCGGCGCTGTGTTTGCATTTGAGGCCGGCAAACCCTCCGAAACCAAAGGTATCGAGTTCACAAACCCGTTTGCAAAAGTGGAATTCTCCGCGCACGAATCACCTGTGACGTTCAAAATAGAGCCGTCCCCCAGCGGCGGGATATCCAGAGGCAAACATCCGCTCATAACGTGGGTCCCCGGCGTGGAAATATCCGGATGCAATATCGGCAGTTTTGAACTCGAACTTCCGAAAACTGCCGCCGGATATTTGGAAACAGGCCCCGACGGCATATTCCTGAATATCACATCAGATTCCAAATTTACTGTCATAACCGTCCATTAAACGAACCTCAGGCACGCAAAATGATATCCGTCCGCCGCCTTTTCCCTTCTTTCGCGTTCGCACTGCTGCTTGCGGCCGCCGGTGATGCATTTTCTCAAACAAATGAAATGAAGATTCTTAAAAGACCTGATCTCCCGCGTGCCGCCGTCAGGAATGGCGGCTTTTACACTCCGGACGGCAAACGACTGAAATTCTGGGGAGTTAATGCGGTCTCATTTTTTCCGGATGCAGAAACCGCCCGCTGCACTGCCGCCAATTTGAAACAGTGCGGCGTCAATCTTGTGAGGCTCCACCACCTGATGCGGCCAAGCCAAGACTGGGTATGGAATGCGCCTTGCTCTTCGCTGGCACTATACCAGACCGATTCAAGAACTCCGGACGATGAGGCTTGGAACAGATTCGACCTGTTCAACCATGAACTGGCTGCCAATGGCATACGCATCGTTCTAAGCATGCACTTCTCCAGAAAATTTATGCCCGGAGATTCAAAAATACTCCCAGGAGAAGACGCCGGCGAATGGGAAAAAGCAATTTCCGAAATTAACTCCTGGGACTGGAAAAAGTCTATAGACCCGGTGAAACTCCTGCCTGTAATCGATGAAAGATGCAGGATGATTCAGAAGGAATTCACCAAAAATCTGCTTTCACGAAAAAATATTTACTCGGGCATTACATATGGGCAAAATCCGCAAGTGCTGTACATAGAAATGCTGAATGAAAGCTCTTTCGAATACGCTGTAATCTGCGGAAACAGATTTCCGGAATACTTTGAACGGCGAATCCAGTCCGCCTGGGAGAAATATGCAGAGGAACACGGCCGGAACGATCCCGGTTCGTTTTTTAATCCAGCCTCTCAGGAAATGCGCCGCATGCGTTCCAACTTCTTCAGAAGCGTGGAGGATGCATACTTCGAAGACATGAGATCCTTTGTAAAAGCCCTTGCCCCGGAGCTTCCTGTCGTGTGCGGAAATTTGTGGAGAGGAAATGATTTTCTCGCCGCAGTCGCTGAATACGGCGATATTGTCGAAGACCATTTCTACGTAAGTCCGATCTCCACTGTCTCAGAACAATTCTGGTTCGACAACACAATCCGAACAAAAGTTGCCGGCAAACCATACGTTATCGGCGAACTCAATATGTCGGAAAACCCAGACGTCATAAAACGCGAAGGATATGCCAGACCCATGCTCATGCTTTCCGCCGCGGCATACGGAGCATTCCATGATATCGACGGCATCTTGTGGTTTGCCTGGAATCATGGCGACCGGGCCGTCGGCAGAAACGGTTGGTCAAAAAACGAGACCGGCGAACCGTCCATAGGCGACATGGTTTCAGACAGCGTCGTTCTTGACCATATGGCTGCGTGTTCTGAGCTTTACAGAAACGGAGCGGTATCCAGCGCCGAAAACACAGCGGCTCTCAATGTCGCAGTTCCGCAAAATGCCGGCAATTACAATACTTTGATGTCGGACAGCGTCTCATTGCCGCCCGGATCGGCATCCGTCCGCGCATATGCGAAGAAATTCACTGCATCTCCCGATGTCCCGACCTCACATGACAAACAAACAACCCAAAAGATTTTCACATCAGACACCGGACAGATCATCCGGGACACGGACCGCGGCACGCTGACCGTAAAAGCACCTGCCTGCGAAGCTTTCAGCGGCGAGCTTTACAATGGCGCCTTCTCTGCATTTACCCATATTGGTTCCAGCGTCACATCAGGTTTTTCCACGGTCATCCTTGTCTCAATGGATGGGAAACATTTATCGGGCTCCTCCCGCATGCTCATAAGTAGGACAATGAAAAGCCAGTCTTCAAGCTTGTTTTTTCCGATAACGATTTCCAATCTTGATCCTGTTCCGGACGGATACGCACGAAAACTGCGAATTCTCCGGCCGAGGATTGCCGCGGAGGTACTCTCCGGCCTTACCGGCAGCTGTGATATTCCGCTGTCAGCCGGAACAAGTGCGGAACTGCCACAGTCCGTATGGACACAGGCGGAAATAATAACGGAAAAGGAATAGTGCCGTTCCGGAGAACGGCGCGTATCGTATAGAAGCCGAACGCAGGAGACACTGCCGTCTATGCAGAAATCTGCGCAGGACGACGCGTATCGTATAGAAGCCGAACGCAGGGAAACTGCCTGTCCGGCAGTTTCCCAACCGTGTTTCTAAAAATCATTCCGCAAGTCTCAACTCGCACATTACATCCGGAAAACCGCGTATTAACCGGGATCCATGCCAAATAAACCGTACATGCGGAAGACTGCCCAGCCCTCACAAAGCTTTTGGCGGCGCGTCTTCCAACATTACCGCCGACGCAATACGCCCTCTTTTCACATTCCAATGGGTATTCCGATGCACACACCAAGTTCCGCATACACCGTTATTCCCCGGAAACGCATTTTACGCTTCCCCATCTTTTATAGGCAGAATGTTATATGCCTTTCTGCAAGCTGTATGAACACTATTCTGTTCGATAAAAACCTGTGATGTTAACATATCATCCATAGTCGTATTTGTGACGGCAAACTTAACCGCACAGCAAATCAACTTAACCGCTTAGAGACGAGAAATCCCGTACATTATGCCTTAAATCCGATACAAGATTGTCGGACATCTGTCAGTAATCTGCTGAACCTGCCCATGAAAACCTGCTCTCAAAAAAAGAGTGGTTCGATATGCGTAAAACATCAAGCATTGTTTTTTGTTCTCGTGAAAATACAGTAATCTCGTGATGTCCGCGGCTGAGCTCTATCCGTCCGGTATCATGCCCATCCCAGACATTGACCGGATTCCATGTCCAGAAAGAGCTGGAACGCCCCTGAAGATCCCATCGACGCGCCTCCCCGCCATCTATAGAAACATAAAAAGAGTCGTGTGTTCCCGTATTTGGACCGGTACTTTTTGTTCTCCCCCAAATTCTATAGAAACCTGTCTCCGGCACTTCTACATTAAATTGCGCTTTCGCCTCAAAATGCGCCACCCCGTCATCTGCATAAATACAGGCACCGCCCGATGCTCCCTCAACTGCAGACACGGAAAATCCGATAATTTCTGCAGCTTCTGCTTCATAATCCGATGCCCATACAATCTCCGGCATTACTACAGCATCAAGAAAAACCGTTTTGAAGAATCCGGCATCTGTCCTCACTGTAAGAGCCCCTCTGCGCCGCCCCTCGGGAGCTTTGGAAAGATCCATTTTCAAAACAAGAGTTCTTGTTCGCGGGATATCTCCTTCAGAAGGTTCACAGGAAATCCACTCGGAACTTGGAACCGCATACCAGGAACTACCACTGTTTTCAGGAAAATAAAATATTACTTTTCCAGCTCGGTTCGTTCCAATATTCACAACTTCAATGTTAGACGAAAGCCGCTTCCGCCCCTCCATATACGGGATCCTTTTTTCATCATGAGGATCAAATGCACCAACAGACAGACTGGAACACTTCCCCGATAATCTGTAGTCTCCCGTCTCTGGAGAAACCAGCTCAGGCCTGATAAAAATCGGCTTGGAAAGAGACGGAGGATCCAGCAGATGTTCCGGGAAGTCTGTTTCTGACACAATATCCCCGCAAAAAGACGCGCCGGATTTGTACCGGTAATTAACGTTTCCCATATAAAAAACATTTGAAGCACAGTTAATTGGACTGGGACCATCTCCATAGTGTCCGGAGGAAAAACATGATCCGTGTGAAACAATCGTATTCCGGAATATTTCTGTCAGGCCCTGATCTTTGAATTTTGCTCCACCGGATTTTACGCCAAAATTGGCATTTTCTCTTTCATCGCCAAGTTCAATCACATTTCTGTAAATATAACTTGGCCCCCTCATATTAGGCGCACAGCTGATTCCGCAATACGTCCAGCGAAATAAATTCCCGAAACAGCGGACATTCCGCTGTCCACCATCAAGTTCAATTCCGTCGTCATTGGCAAACGCTACTACGTTTCCATAAAAATCCGTATCTCTGTTTGGCCCGCCGGTAACATACGAATTGTATTCGCCTTCTACCCCGTCGTTCCACCAGCTTTCTTCAGAACCTATCATGTCATTGTGCCTTATGACAATATTTCCGTTCGGATTTGACATACTGACTGCAGAAGGGCCATGCGGATGTCCATAACGCCAGCTGTTGGCGGAGCCGCGCGGCGAATGAATAAAATTTTGTTCTACAGTTATTCTTTCTGCCCCTTTGTGTATTGATATCCCCGACTGTATATTTATTGCCTTTCCCAGCCCGTTTGTCGCTACACCGCGACTGTCTGCAGTCCCCTTTTCCCCCCATTCAGAAATATCGCATCCGCGGATAATTACATCATGAGATTGTTCCACTCTCACGGCATCATCATCTCCGCCGCAAATAACAAACCCCTCAAATACTACAAACTCTGCGCCGTCAAACCGCACCGCATTGGGACCGCACCCTTTTTTCAGAGAAATCCTGCCTCCCCTTTTTTCCGGAATTATTTTCACCCATGCATCCCGCGTCCCGCGTTCGGAGACCACAAGAGCATTTTCCGATCCTTCCATTTCCGGGATCCTAACAACGCGTCCAATTTTTTGCTCGCATGGCCATGTTGCTGCTTTAGAACAAATGCTTCTTCCGGAAACCAACGCCTTGAACATCACTTCGTATTCAGTTCCGGGACACAGGCCCAAAATACTTCCGCGGGCTTCTCCCTCCGATCTGCGCATCACCGGATGTCTGGCCTCTTCCCATTTTTCATTTCCGGCTTTTCTGTATAAAATTCTGCCTTCTTCCCTGATATCCCAATCTCCGGAGAAAGAAACAGTAACTCCCATAGACTCATATGTAGGAACACATTCCAACTTCGCAGGAATCATTGGCCTGCGCTCCTTTTCCCCGAGATCTTCCGCAGATATACCGCGAAATAGGACTTCCGCTCCAATATATTTTTTTTCACGCTTCCACCGACACAAAATTTCCATTGTATCAGCATTGCCAGTATATATGTCCGATTTCACACGTGTCCATTGATATCCGGAAGAGGGACTAAGGCTGACGCGTTCAAGCTCCTTTTTCCCAGAAAAAAGCTTAACCTGTATGAATCCGCACCCCGGTATTGAACTGCGAATCTCCCCGGAAACAGCAATACATCTGTTCGTGCCTACATGCATCCTCTGCAGCACCTGCCCCTGCATTGCAGAAACTTTTACCGGACTTACACACAAAGTCCCGTCCTTTATTCCGCAGACTTCTCTGCCGACATCTTTTGGGAAAACCCACCCAATTGGGCGGCGCGAGGCATCTGAAGCAGAAAAATCGCCGTTTACCAGAATATCCGTGCATAAACCCGTATAACAAAAAAACATAACTGCATACGCCATGAACTTCATATTATTCCCCGATGTAACATTATTGTCGGATTTTACCCGGTGCTGGTCCGGCAGATTCTCTCCATACAAACTTCATTTTCACTACACGTCTTCTCAACTTCGCCTCAGGATGCTCCAAACGATGTGTTACCAAATCCATAACCGCGGAAATCAGTCCTTCGTGATTTCTGTCTATCGTCGCCAGAGGGGTATCCCAAAGCGGCAGTGCCGCCGAGTCGTTCAGGCCCACTAATCCGACATCTTCACCGAGTTTTATCCCATGAAGCGTCAAGTATCTGGCTAGCGCCATCTCACCTATGTGGTTTACACATAATATGGAGTCAAATTTCATTCCATTTTCTAGTGCCGATTTTATACATTGCCGATACGCCTCGACCTTTCTTTCAAGCACAGACAACCTGCCAGGCACTGTCAAAACAGAAATATTATTTCGGCAAATTCCATTCATTTCCAAAGAACGCCTGAAAACCTCTGTTTTCCGCCGATCAGTGGGATCCTCCATATTTACAACTATTGCTGGATGTTTACGTCCTGTTTCCGCAAAATAGGAAGCCACCTCTTCAATAGCAGAATCCCTGTCATGAATTATTTGATCCGAAAAAACTCCTTGGAATTCCCACGGAACAATCATTAAAACCGAATGAAACTTTCCCAACACTGTAGAAATTTCTTCGCATTCTTCCAACATCCATTGCGCTGCACGAAAGACAAGTCCGTCTATACGTCTGACAAGGAGTCCATTCAAAACATCCAGAAGTCCAGTTATCGTGTCCGGATGCTCTACTTGATACGTTGCCTTGCCAAGCTGCTGCAGCCTTGTCAGCACAATGTTCCCGACTTCACCATCAAGGCACTGGTGATCCACATAGTGCCATATGCATGCCACAGATTCCGTCCGGCCACCTCGCAAACCTCCGGCCAGCGGATCCGGCTTATAGCCCATGGACAAAGCAATCTTTCTTATCGCTTCCGCTTTAGCAGTTCCCACTCTGGCGTTTCTGCCGCCGCCGCCTAATGAAAGAGCTGCGCCAACCGTACTCTTGGAAACGCCCGCCGCACGCGCCACATCTGTCAACGAAACTCGATTTATGTTTCTCATGCCTATCTGATATGCACAACAGTACACTTGTCTACCCAGTAGGACAAATATACATCATCCACCCATATTTTAGCGCCGGAAACATTTTGCGGCATGTATATGTAGAATAATCCGTAGGTCGAATCGTCGGGAGGAACAATTCGCTCGTTCTCACGGTATTCCCATTCCTCCGGAAACGGTGAACTCAATATTCTGGAGGAGCCAATTTGTTTATCCTTTTCGCTGAACCACCGAATCTCCACGCCTCCACCTGAACCCAAACATTTTACCCAACAGGATGCAGTAAAGATGTCGCCATCGTTTACATCGAAACGCTGAGAACCGGCACGCCAAAAATGCAATGACTCAAAAAAAAGCGAACGCGGCGCTGAATGATACTCATTAGTACTTGTACTTGCACCAGACCACCCGTATGTGGAAGTAAAATCGGCACTTTTTAAAATATTTTCTCCAGCACCAAATGCAAAACAGCTTAACAAGCACATAATTGCCGCAAAACAGCTCAATTTATACATGCTAACCTCCGTCATGTTAGTCAATTCAATAGCATACCCCCCGCCAATATGCCAGTTGTTTCAATATTGACGGAACGTTCCGTCAATGTGCATATTAACACTTTTGCTCCACTATTCAAAGAATAAATTGCTGCAGAAAAAAACTTGATTTTGCGGTATCATATTCCTGAAAAGCAAGAAAAACCGTGCAGTAAGGAAAGAGACAAGTATCGAAAAACGTGTCAGAACCAGGAATTGCCGGAGATTGGTCTGTATTTTTCAGGGCGTCTGAATCCGGAAAACCGCTGGGTAAAAATGGCCGGTCTTGTTCCCTGGGAAGAGGTGGAATCAGAGTATGCCAGACACTTCAAAAGCCATGGCCGAGGCGAAGTTGATTTGAATGTGCGTACTGCACTTGGCGCCTTGCTGATCAAGAAAATACTTGGTCTGAGCGATCGTGAAGTAGTGGAAAGCGTGATTGAAAATCCGTATCTTCAATATTTTCTCGGCTTCAAGAGCTTCCAGACGAAGGCCCCGTTCAGCGCCTCGCTGCTGACGCATTTTCGTAAACGTCTGCCCGGAGAAGTTGTGATGTCGTTGAATGACAAGATAATCGAGTTAGCGAAAAAATCCAACAGCCCGGAAAAGAATCCTCCTCCGGACAGAGATGGTGTACCGCCCGAGAATTCAAGTGCAAGTGAGGAGGAAAAATCTGGAGCAAAAAAGCTGTACGTTCAGCAAAGTGTAAAAAAATGGTGGCGAGGAAGGGAATCGGACCCCTGACACGGGGATTTTCAGTCCCCTGCTCTACCAACTGAGCTACCTCGCCACTTCTGACACGCAACAAACGAATCAAACTTCGCTAGGCTAGCATATTGCATGACTATATGTCAAAGCATTTTTTACCGGGAAGTACCCGCAAAGTTGCAGAATGTAACGGCCATACCCAAAGTAAGGATTACAGACATGAAAAGAAACACCCAAAAGAGGTGCATCCGCATTGCTGATGTACAGATGCGCAAACTCCGCGAACAAAACTGCCTTATATTGTCGTCGGACGGACTAAGTTCAATTTCAGGAAAGGGAATTCCGATAAGAAACTGGCTTACTTTTTCACACCGCACCTGATTCTCTACGGTTTTGTCTTTTAATTTTCTGAATTCAGAAAAACAATATGCAACTGTGCCGCGGCACGGGAAAACCTAACGCAGCAGAATAAAACAGGTTCATATATCAGAGGTAAATCTTAATTTGCAAGAGCACCAAGATATTCCCGCTAAAAGTACGTTACACGTTTTCAGGGTTCAGCAATTAACACCGGACCGTACTTTTCCGGGCGTTTACCATCCGTTCCTCCAATCCCGCCAAACCATTCAAGATATCCCTTACGCCCGTCCTGTATAGAAGGCTTTTGTCCGTCATTGTCGTTTATTATCAAAGCAAACGAGCTCGGAGGGGCTGAACCGGGCTTCTGCCCGACGGCCTCCCATGGGATGCGCATCCGCATGGTATATTCTCCGTCATTTATTGATCCGCATGCAATCGGCATCTGCTCAGATTTGTTAAGATTCGCTGCCGGAGGGCGGTCTCTGCGAACTTGTGCAGACCCGTCAGGAAAGACTGCTGCCGTAAATTCATAATCGATACCATCGAAAACCATTGCAAATTGCACAGAATCCCCTTTCCACATCTCGTCTGAGGAAAAGTTCTGCACGTGTTTGTCATCTTTTACACAGACGGCAACGTATATGTTAGACGAATCAGACCCCACAGCAAATTCACCGGAGAGATCGGACGTTCCTCCCCACCGGTTATCAGAAAATTTACCAATGGGAACAAACTGATATTCTTTTCCAAGAAAACATCTTTTTATGACATTTTGTTCTGAAAAAAAATAAGAAGCAAAATTTCGATCTGCATTATTCCAATAAAGTGCGCCGGACACGGCTGCATCATCCCCATCGTACTGCAAGTAACCCGGTTTGCCGTCCAGTATTACAGGATTTAATGAAAGTTTTCCTGTTGTAACCAGAAATTTGTCTATTCGAGTTTTTAAAACAATGTTTGTTGTTACACTGCCGAATGCCGGGATCTTAACTTTTTCAGGTGATATTCCGTACGTTGGCGACAGCCAATCACGGATCCCTAGATCTATTTCACGATCGAATGGAAACGGATTTGAAATGTCTATAGCAATGGATCCATCTCCCCGCGTGCTGGTTTTAATTGGGATTGAATTATCCACATTTACAGAAACTGCCGCAGACATATCTCCGATATGTGCTTCCAAAACATACTGTCCGCTTTTCAAAGAGTCATTTGCTGTAAAAAGAATTCTGTGTTCTGGCACAGACACAGCATTCCATCCGGGACCAGCCACACCCGATATTGTAGACCCCTGCATTTCAGGAGCAGAAAATACAGACACGGGAAAAACAGAACCGCCGGTTCCTTCCTTTCTCAGCGCAGAAGCTGATAAAAGATGCGTTTCCGAAAACTCAAAAGGGGAATCGATTTCCAGAAAAAACGGCTCTCCGGACACTGCAAAAGTAACCAATCCAGCTATGGGCTTCACGTTTGAGACATTGCCCATAAGATCAATTTTCCGAACCTCTTTGTCTCCAGTATGCAGAGAAATTGTTCCGGCATGTCCCTCTGTCCACACCGACATAACGGTTTTTTGCACTTTGTTGGTAAACACATATGCGTTGACATTTCCTGCAAGCGTTTCGGCATATGAAAAACAAAATCCGTTCAACGCGCGGCACATTGTGTTATACGAGACAAACCTCGGTTCGGGAGACCCGTCTGACTTAAGCAGTCCGAAAGTCATATGAGAAGACTCCTCCTCATCGTACCCCTGATCCTGCATATTGTAAGTAACCATCACATCAAGAAAAGGGATGCTCAGTCCTATCATGTACTGGCGAATCAGCCGGCATGTGTCTCTCCATTCTTCATCAGGATTTTTCCCACCGAACCCAAGTTCTGTGGCCCAAACGTCCATATCAGGGAATCCAGCATCGGACATAATTTTCTTAACGGCATACATTCTGCTCCGAAAGTCAAGATTTCCGCCGGTTCCCATCCATACGGGAGGAGGATTGGCCGATGGATTTCCGCGCTCTGGAGCTACCCCATGGTATGGATGCACGGAAATAGCGTCCATGTTCGGAGCCCTGCCGTCCGAAGAAGCTGCAACTTGCCTGATATAGTCGAAGTCTGTTCCGCAGCTTGCTATCCCGAGTATAACGGAATCAGGAGAGACCTCCTTTACAGAAGAGAACGCATCTTCCAACAACTTTGAATAATCTTCCGAATTCGGTTTTCCACGCCACCCTGGAGAAATATTCGGTTCATTCCAGATTTCAAATACATTAACCTTTCCTGCAAGTGCCTTGCTGAGCTGGCGCAGGCGCAGCGAATAACGCATGCGTGCATCCGGAGAAGAAGGAGCCCGCTGCGCACCGAGATAATCAACGTAGTTGCCAATTATGCCTATATTTTCCGTGAGTAAAGAATCATCCCACCCGAAAAAACCTGTATTGTTAACTCCGATCAAATTATCCTTGTTGTCAAAAAAGCCTTTTATATCTTCCCGTATCCACCCGGCTCCAAGCTTACGCACAAGAGAAATAAGACCTGCTCCGCCGCCGACATACTGTGATCTTCCCCATGGTCCCTGCGCAAGATGAAGCTGTACACCGAACCGGCTGCCTGCATCTGGTTTCCCTTCCTCCCGAATCCATGCCAATCTGCATGTTAGAGGTTCTCCGGCAACATAGGTTTTAATCGTGTAATGACCGAACTTTTTCAGGTCAAAACTGATGCGCTTTTCAAGTTTTTTCCCGGGATCAATCTTTTCCCCTCCTTCATGGATTATAGCGACAGTGCGCAAAGCGTGATCCTGCAATTCAATTTTATCTACTCTAATGGGAACGTCACTTCCATTGGAATAAGTAAGGTCTATAAAACCCGGCCGCTCGTGTTCTCCCCAAAATATCGGCGGAGATTTACAGATATCAAAACGGGCCCATACTTTTTTCGCCGCACGAATAGAAGATCCCGGAACATACAGCACCCCGTTGCCTGCCACAATGCACGATGCATCATCAAGACGCACTGAAGCCCGCCGTATGGAGTCGTTTCTGAGATCGTCATCCGTTACAGAAATACGGAAACAGACTTTGGCCCCAAACAATTTAGCATTCTTGTCTTGTATTCCGTTCCCGAATGGAATATCTGACAAATTTACTTTTTGCCATTCCCCGTCTTTGTCTATGCGGATTTTTTTTTCATATCGCTGTCCTTCAGAAGAAAGTATCGACAGAAGGAAACCCGAAACATTATCTGTTTTTACCGAAAATGACATATCCGAGACAAAAAACGGCTGATCCAACTGGCGGATTAAAGAAACCCACCCTCCGTATTCTGGGAACTTCAATTCTGCCAGAAGACATCCGGGAGAACTGTCGCCATCTGCGGCATCCTGAAGCCAATTAACACGAACATCGACATCATTGTAAGGCCACCATCCGCACAGAGAACCATCAAAATCCCCCAGCGGCACAACAACGCCATGGGTAAACATATCTGCCGCCGCTGTTTTTTCGGCTACACAGACATTGTCTATATCCACCGAGGCTTCACTTTTGCCGGCATCAAGCGATTGTTTTTCTATCAACACCGAAATACCCGTCAATTCCCCATGCCACTGACCGTCATTTTTTCCACCCCATCGAGTTGGAGACGCAGGATTTTCCAAAACAACCTTCTGCCAGTTCCCATTGTCTTCGAGTTTTTTCTTGTGCTGGAAGGTTTGCCCGGAAGAATCTATGAGTCTGATAAGGACATAGGAAACTCCGAGAGGTCTTACCCAAAGGGATATCGTACCCGGAACAAGTCTGAAATCCGGACTAAACTGCGCCGCAGTATATTTCCCGCCGGAACTAAAATCCGCACACAGTCTGAGAGAACAATTCCCCGAATGAGAAGAGCCTTTGTTCCATAAAACTCCGCCTGACGCGCCGCCGTATTCCGGCCCATTGCTGAAACGCCATCCGTCGGTACCATCCTCGAATCCGTCCATGAATGAGGTCTCGGATGCACATATGCAATTCGCAGCTATACAAGTACATATGATCAGGATAAATTTCCACATGACGCAATTCCTATCTTCGTTTCGTGTTGGTCAAACGAATTCATTGTCAGCGTGTTTCTATCAGAGTTCCGACCCATGGCACATATTCTGCGTACAATGCATGCCGGTCTTCCGACAATTTCAGACGCCAGTTTCGAGCCGAAACATCATTCAGCAGCACATTTGGATTTGACGGAATAAACATTTCGCCGGAATTTGCAGCGCACTCCGCTATAATAAATTGCTGACCGGCAATGGCTGTTGCCCCGGACAGATCGAATTTCATTGAACGCGCATCGAAAACTCCAGAAAATAACAGCGGAGAGACGTCCTCTAACAACATGGCGTCGGTAAAGATAATTTCCCCAGAACCAGTTATGCAGGAGTTTGTACTCCTTCCGTACAGCAGCGTATCCCTTATGGTGCCATTGATTGAAAGGCAAATACTTCCATTTACTTCTATTTGACCGTCTATAGATATTCTGCCGGAATGATTTAAATCAGTATGCCCGCCGAAACATACAAGACCAGAACCGAGCAATCTGACTTTTGATGACACTTCCGTCTCTCCAGAAACTATAGATGTAGTCATCTCTCTAGGAATAAATCCATTTTGAAAAACAATTTGTCCGCTTCCCGCAGAAACAGTTATATCCGCCTGCTGACCGCCCCTTACAGCATTGTATCCATTCGTCCCGTTAAAAGTTATGTCTCCTCCCCCTGCAATAGTTACTCCTCCTCTCCAGAACCACAGATCTGCTGAATATTCAACCGAAGATGTACCGCAATACAACTCGGTACCCGCGCCGGAGATTCTGACAAAGGTCTTTCCCAAAGAACCGCCTGTGAGGGCGCTTACTTTTCCTTTCGCAAGATCTATAAATCCAAAATTATTGTGCGGGGAAGAAAGAATCAGTTCTCCATTTCCTTTTTTCCCGATGTTGCGCACCATATCTGACGCTGTTATCGGACCGTTTATTGTCACGGTACCATTCATTATGTCAAATGTCGGTTTATTCTTAAGAATATTTACGCCGCAATCAAAAAAAACAGTTCCATAGAAATTCGTAGAGGTATCTATGCCGTCACCGGACGTTAAAGACAAAATATGTCCTGAACCTTCAAAATCCCATTTCTTATTGTGATCCTCGGAGTCTCCTTCAAAAAGTATTCCGCGAACACTGCAATCAGATGAAATAATCGGCTGATCATCTGTTCCGCCGCGAAAGACCGCAGTATCCGAGGAACCCGGAATTGCACTTCCAATCCAATTCGCGGAAAGCATGTATCCATCTCCATTTCCGCCGCGCCAGATGATGCTTTCCGCCAGACAAGGCGCAGCTGTTGCTGAGCAAAGCGTTGTCGTAAAAACCACAAAAAAAAGCAATTTTATTTCATGCCGCCGTAAAACTTTGCCTGTTTTTACCCACATTTGCACACCTCCTTCGTCTTATTTTTGTACAAGAGTATCGCCAGAAACGTACTCGTATTCAATCTTCACACTTCCGCATTTTTCTTTGTTTTCTATTTTACTCACAAGTATGTCAACGGCCTTTCGACCCCATTCCCCGCATCGAACAAGCATGGTGTCTATCATTGGGCCAAAGGCATTCGCCACCACATCATGAAACACGACAAACGAAAGATTTTCCGGCACTTTGATGCCTGTTGAAAATGCATCATGCAAGAGAGGATATGCAATATCTACGGAATCAGCGATGACGCACTCCGGAAGACTGCGTGATCTGAGAAAGGCAAGCCTGATTTTTTCTCTCTCATTAGGAAGCTGACGTTCTACAATTCTGTGTTCGCCAGGCAACATCAGTATCCGAGGTTTTACTCCGGCCGCATCGACAGCTCTGCAATATCCTTTTTCTCTGGCTTCGCGTACTGCAGATGTTGTCCAATTGTCCTGAATATATGCCGGAGATCTAATCCCTCTGGAAAGAACTTCGCAGGTCGCTCTGTATGCAGCGCCTTCTTCATCTGGAAAAATGCTGTCAATATGGTCATGCTGCCCAATACAGACGGTGGGATAACCTAGAGACGAAACATAATCCGCAAGAATTCCGGAATCGCCTGTTCCGTTGAAAATCAAAAATCCGTCCGCCCATGATTCCCGCAAAAAAACCGGCATTTCTCCGCCTTTGCACTCATTCGCCCGTACCGCACTGAATGCCGTAAGCAAGCCCAGTTCCCGTGAGCGGCTTTCTATTCCGTTCAAAAGTCCAACCGGCATTTGTCCCAGTCCGACATTGCAACCGGTTTCCAACAAAGCGATCATTCCAAATCTTCCGGAAGCGGTAGCGCGCGCCGCACGATTCGGACGGTATCCCAGTTCCCTGGCTACGGACCTGACCCTACTTGCACATTCATCGGAAATTCCTATATCTGCATATTTACCGTTCAGCACTTTTGAAACAGTTGTAACTGAAACAGATGCCTTAACTGCAATATCACGCAAAACAACCATTGACACCCCCATTCTCCAGATATCTTAGCTTAAACGTTAAAGTAAAATACCTAAATCGTTTTAGTATGTCAAGACACATGATATTAATCAAGGAAACAGAAAGCTCCAGAATGTAACGTCCATACCCAAAAGAAGGACAGTCACCATGAAAAGAAACGCCCAAAAGAGGTGCATTCCCATTGCCGTCGTGCAGACAGATTTTTTTCGGCGAACAGTGATGTTACGCTTTCTGCGGAACAGAAACTCCCTGCGAAATCCACGCAGAATGAAACATCATGGGAAAGCACACCAGATATTCTCATCCCCGGGCATATCTTAAGTTTGAAGACCGCAGGCGTCTGGAGAGGGCATTGAAGGCTCAGGACAAAGCACCGAATCACTACAGAGTCAGACAAACGTTTCTCTTGCAGTTCCGGGCTTGCTTCAACGGGATTTTCTGCGCAGCAGCGCGCAAGGCGCATGAGGACGTCATACGCCTTGTGCCGGAATGCCGTTTTGCATCCTCCTATGCGGACGGTATGGCCTCAGCAGTGCCGTTTTCGTCTATTGTAAATGTCCTCACGGCAAATGCAGGAATGCGTCCGAGACTGACCGTCCGTCCCATAATTCTTGCTTTCGCGGACGCCGCGCTTTTCCCGCTCGTTTCCCTTATCCGCAAAAGTATTTTATTCCCGCAATTACGTACGGAAAGAGCAGTGAGGGATGCAGGTGACAACGCCGCAACCGAGCCCTTTCGCGGCAGGTTTCCATCGGAAGGAACAACGACAAAAGCTTCGCAGGGGCACTCCAGCTCGCAAGCCGCTCGCGGCAGATCGACACCGGCGTCCGAAGTAAAAGCCAACTTGAAATTCATACGTCCGGAATCTATCGGATGGTTCCACTTAAGCACATTTGGATCGCCGCCGCCATCGCCCCCATGTGCATACAGGCATGCCCTTGCCAGAGTGACGGCAAAGCGCCCGTGTCCCAAATTAAAGCAGTAGTGCGAATCGGAAGCTACACCAAGCACCCGTTTTCCCTTCGTCAGGACATCGGCCCAGCGTCCGCCCGGCACCTCACCTTCGCATCCTCTTTCGACCGCACCCCCGGTTACATCGTAGACGGCGCGTTCCGCTTCGACAGGAAATTCCATCTTGATGCGCGTGTGCCTCTCGTCTGCAAAGAGGCTCCCGGAAATTTCGACGATCTCCGGCTCTGCGGAATTCAACCTGACCGCCAGATCTATTCTGGACTTGCCGCATTCCATTCGCACGTTCAGCACGGCGGAGACGGGGCCGCGTGCGACAGCCGCAGCGTCGGTGACGCGCCACTCGCCTGTTGTCTGCTGCAGATCCGCAAAAGACGGAATTCCGTCCGAACCGCCCCAGGAGCCCGCGTCGTCCGCCACGGTGCGCAGCGAGAATCCTCCTTTGAAAATGTGCTTACGTCGCTTTTTGTCGTAAACATCAATACCGCGGCAGTCACCGCGTACCGACACAACATATCTGGAATTGCCTATTGCCGGGCATTTCCCGCCGCGTCCGTACACATCCCCTCCGGCGCGGCAGTCCTGCACTTTTTTTGCGCCCTCATCCGCACCAAATTCCAACAGCGTCCACCCCAGCGCGGGGATAGAAACATTTACTGCCGCACGCATACGCCACGGAGACTCCCAGTTGACAAGCTCTTCCGGCCGCATCCGCTGGAAATCGCATCTGGTTCCATCTGAATTGCGTAGAATGAGAGGAACGGAATCAAAGCTTTTATATTTATCAAGAGGCCGGGCATCCAGTTCGGATTCCAGTTCGATACATTTCCGCACCGGCCAAGGGTTCGGATTCCATACCAAATGCACAAGAGTGCCCGGTTCAAAAAGACCCGGTTCATGATAGCGGCGTGTGTCTATTCTTGAAGAAAGCTTCCACAAAGCCTTTCTCAACCTGTCAGAATACGAATGGGCAGAACCGTGAAGCCAATCAAACTGGTTGCGGAAGGCGGATTCCACGGCCGATCCCGGGAGCAGGTCGTGAAATGCGCCGAACAAGACGCCGTCATCCGCATCGCCGCCCGTCTCATCACGCGCGGACGCCGCGACGCCGGACGCCGTCGCGCATACCTCCGCGGCCTCCGCAGAGAACCTCAGCGCTTCACAACGCCGGAACAAAGCCTTGTACGCACCCGCCGAGGCATAACATCCCCTGAGCGTGTAATTCAGCTCCCCGCAAAACTCTGGCATAAGAGTTCCGCCTGCCGCCGCATTTTCTTCACGAACAGCCTCAATCAAAGCGTTCATCGATGACCATTTGACGACCACTTCCGGATGCCTTTCCGCCCACTCCATCGTATCAAGAATCTGCCTCCTCACCGGCCCACCGCCATGATCGCCCAAACCGGCAAAAACCCCGACATTTGAAAAAGCAGATTTCCCGGCGTATTCGAGCGTGGCGTCAAGCCGCGCCTGCGTTTCAGATCTGCCGGTGCCGTACCAGCCCACACCGATTCTGTATCCGTCAATCACAGCCCCGGAGCAGCCCTTCCATTTGAAGGCAGGCTCGCTCAAATGAATAAGCTCTTCCTGAGGCCGCCAGAAAAAAAAGGCGTCCATGCCGCACTGCGTAAGAATCTCGGGCATGCCTGCGCTGTGCCCAAATGAATCCGCAAACCATGCCACGTGCGGAATTACACCGAATTTATCGCGGAAATACGACTTCCCCTTTTCAAATTCGCGGATCATTGTTTCCGTGCCTGTGAGGTTTGTATCGGCCTGTACATAAGTCCCCCCCACGATCTCCCACCGGCCCTCTTCAACCCGCTTTTTTATCTGAGAGAAAATGTCGGGAGCAAAATCTTCCATATGCTTGTAGATAGAGGTTTCACCGCGGGTAAACGTAAGCTGAGGAAATTCCTCCATTAGCTTGAGCACCGACATGCACGTTGCCACACCTTCTGTAAGGCCCTCGTACCTGTCCCAGAGCCATACCGGATCAAGGTGCGCATTAGAAATTATGTGGAACACTTTTTCCTTCATTTTCTTATCTCCCAGCCGGCAGAACAAAACAGCACCGGGAACCAGCCCCCGAGCATCCAATTGTTACAGAGAGTAACACATGGAACTAAAATTTGCACACAAATATTCAGATATTCCATTTTTCGCCCATTTTACGGGATGACGGAAAGTTTTTTACGCCAGATTCCCCGAAGGCGTCGTGGATGCCCGAACACCTTGGGAAGAGGCGCATCTGAAAAGCTCCGCGCCTTACGCGTTCCTGTTCCGCTCAAGGCTGGAAACGACGTCAAATCCAGCGCCTCAATGGATGTCTCCGCATTCAGGCGGACAACATGTCAAAGCGCCGGCATGTGTATCACATTCAGCCTCCGCTGACTTTAACGGAATCTGCCGCTCTCCAGCGCCCGGTACATACATATGTGCTTTCATTTGCCGCACTGCCCGAATCTGCGGAGCTCACCCGGCATGCTGTGCGGCGGCGAGCCGCTCAGGGAAACCCGTCATAGCTCTCGACACCGCCGATGCCTACAGACAACGCTTTTTCCCTCGGGAGACGTAGCCCCGCAATCCGCATTTCTTTCCTGACTGGCGTCATCCGTCCGTATGTTTTTCCAGCCCGGCGATCACCCGATTGTGGAAGCACGGGGAACGACTACCGGGTCCAATTCTTCATTTTCCGGCTCGCCGCCTTCGCCTATTTTATCGAGCAGCCGTATCGCCCTCGCCCCCCTTTCCTGATCCCTTCCGGATATGGAAGACAGGGGAACCATGGTAAATCTGCACAGAGGCGAATCATCTATGCCCAGCACGCGTACATTTTCCGGAATCCTTATCCCGGCCGCAAGCATGGCATTCATCATCAGGACGGCGGCGGAATCAGATTCAGCCGCAATGCCGTCATACTTCATTTTCGAAAGCAGAGGAGCAGCCATACGTACAGACGCCTCTTCGGAATCAAAAGAACCTATTTCATATATCTGGCTGCCGCCGAAATGCAATCCCGCCTCCGCCATCATGCGCCGAAAACCGGACAGCCTCAGATGTCCATCCGCTTCATTCACATGAAAAAATAAAGGCCTACGGCATCCGCATTCAATTAGATGTCTTGCAGCGCAATACCCAACCTGTTCCTGCGAAACCCCGGAATTGGGAATACATGTCGAAATCGGATTGCTGAAAGCGGTCGCAACCGGCAGTCCGTTTTCAATCACCGCTTCAAGCATCGGCCGGATGTCAAAATACGGAAACCCTCCGACAACTGCGCCGTCTGTGACGGCACGGACGGCGGCGGGCATGCAGTTCGCACGAAAATCTTCCTCATCATGAAAAAATTGAAGCAGCATTCTTCTATTCGTTTTAGAGAGTTCCGACACCACGCCGTCTATAAATTTTCCAGTAAGGTCGCTTTCCGGGTGCCCGTGGCGGGAAACAAATACTGCGACCGTATTCTGTCTGCCGGAAAACAGTGCCTTTGCAGATGCATTGGGGACATATCCGCGTAATTTTGCGACACTTTTTATGCGCTCCGCCAATGCGGGCCGAACCGTGCTGTTGCCCATCCGCCCGCACAACACTTTGGAGACAAGCGAACACGATACGCCGACTTCAGATGCAATATCGCAAATTCGCACAATTTTCTTTTGCTTCATACCATTCATCCCAACAGGAACATTCCGTCACTCTACCAAAACAATGCGCAGCCGTCTAACACTATATGAAATCTTGAACCCGCAGAAACAGATTCTCGCGACGCCAATGCCGTCTCCCGTCACCCTTCCCGGCACCGTATCCCCGCCAAGTCTTCACGATAAGTTTCATCCCAAACTGTTCGCTGTCCGCAGATCTCTCCGCAAGGTCGTTCCCGTGCCAAATTTATTTGCCCCTGCCCGGATCTGTCCAACTCCCAACTGGCCCGAACCCGATGCATCTATACCATTTCCTGCCGGCCTTTTTCAGTAGACCCGCCGACAGGTTCCAGAAATATCCCATGCAAACGGCCTCACCCGCGGACTGTTCTGATTGACCGCAAACAAGACTGACAGGTTAAACCATGTGACATTATTTCTCAAATAAAATTTCTGTTGAAAAGAAACAAATCAAACGGTATACTCAACGCGTAATATGAGTTTGGGGTTGTATTTTGCGGCGAAACATTCAGAACAGGAGAATGACTATGAAGAACCCTTTTTGTTCGAAAGCATTTATTTTCGCTATTGCCTTGTCTGCCGCGGCGCACGCGGCGGCAGACCAAACCTTCAGCCAGTCAAATTTGATGTATGTATCAGCGGGCAATCCCGACTCCGCATTCCCGTATTCCTCGCCGGATACGGCGGCTCCTGATATTGAGACAGCCGTAAGCGCAGCCGGGGACGGAACGGTTATAAGTGTGGGCGAAGGCATATATCCGGTGTCCACTCCTCTGCTCCTGACGAACGCCATCCATATAATTGGCGAAGGTATCGATCCATCGCGCGTTATGGTCTCAAACATCTATGAGGCAAACCAAATAATCGGGAACCGCAGAGTTTTCACTCTCTCGAATAAAGATGCTCTGGTGGCGAACCTGACAATCGCATCCGGCGACCTGAAGGCTTACGGAGAAAAAGGATCATGCTTCAACATAACTTCCGAAGGAGGGATGGTCTCCAACTGCATTGTTACCGCAGGAAGCTGCAACAGCGTCGGGAATTCATCAAGTGCCGGAGGACATCTTGACGGCGGCATGGTTACGCACACACTTTTTTTCGGAAACAGGTCTCTCTCCAGTACTCCGGCATGGGACGAAATACGCGCGGGGGTGTTGAGCATGGCAGGGACCGCCAGGGCTGAAAACTGCCTGTTCAGGGATAATGGACACCCCAAAGAACTTGTTACGCTGGTTAAGGCCGACGGCTCCTCATGCCTGAGGAATTGCACGATTATAAACTCTGTGTTGTCCAATACCAATGCTGAAAAATATGTAGTCTCTCCGGTGTGGGTCGGCTCCGGCGCCACTGTGGAGAATGTGGTAATAGCCGGCGTCACAAACGATCAGGGAGAACCATTGAAACCGGCGGGCACGGTTTCAAGGATGAGCCATTGCGCAACCGACACCGAAGAAAAAGTAAATCCCGACTGTTTTACAGGTTCCGTTACAAACTTTTTCTGCAATTACGCAATGGGTGATTTCCGCCCGGCTCCGTATTCAGTGCTGGTTGACAACGGCGTGGACTACTCGCCAATGCCGCTTTACGATTTCTCCGGAAAACAGCCGCGCAAAATCGGCAGAGTGGACATTGGATGCTACGAAGCCAACTCTCCGGCTTTTCTGTTCTTTGTGAAGTAAAAAAGGTATGGAATCTGCCAGTCATGATCGTATTTTAACCACGTTTATTTCCGGAAAGCTTTTCGCCTGAATGAAGGGACGGCTGCTTGTTCCACGCACATTGAGACTCGTTCCGAGCCACAGAGAACGCAGCCGCGAGATGTCTTTCTGAAATCCTTATCCTGCAACCACCGGGTATACTATGAAAATCAAGGCTATATGCATCTCGTGTATAACAGCGGCATCGGTTTCCGCACTTTTCGGCGGCACGTTTGAAGATGAATGGTTTAAGGTCGTTACACCCGACAAAGTTACTCCAAATATCGGATTCCAAGTACTTGTAACTTTGAAGAAGGACCTGAGTCATGGCGAAAACGTATCTGTCCACATGCACCAATTCGGAAAAGACGGAAAGTGGATGAATACTGGAGAATGGCGTCCTCCTCAGGAAATGAAAAAGAACGAAACAAAAGCGTTTATTTTTACGGCCAAAGGAGACTCTGAAAAATTCGGGCACTATGGGCCATTCGTATTCTCTGCGCCGGACGGCAATTTTGACAAGGCGACGCATAAGCTCTTCTGCGGAACAATATCCTGGTCGATCTCGCCCGAAGAGGCCGCCAGACGCGCCGCTGAAGCTGAGGAGAAAGCGAGAAGAGAAAAGCCGCCGGCCGGAATAACGTACAAAAAAAGCTGGATTGAAGTAAAAGGCATATACGCTCACGGGACAAACAGAGAACTGAACGCCGTCACTGAGGGTGAACCTTTCGACATCGAGGCCGAATATTATCTTGACCCGTCTGAATACTGGAACAACAAGGCTCATATCGCCTTTATGCCGTGCGGCCCATGGATCGACAACCCGGACGGGGAGTATACCAAAAACCGGCAGCACATAAATATTCCCGGAACCGGATGGGATTTCAAGGCGGTAAAACCCGGTCGCGGAACCGTTCGAAGCACGCAGAAAATAAGCTCCGCATTCAGGTACAATTCCCTATTCTACCACGTCAGGTTCCGCGGTGGAAACGACGTGGATTTCCCATGGTCAAAAATTGCCGCAATACCGAAGATCATAAGAAGGATAAACGGTTTTGACATTGTTGCGCCCGTATCAGGAGGCCTGTTTGTCGAAGGACAGGAGGCTCCGTTCGTAAATCTCATTTCGGGAGAAGGCGCGGCCGGAGGCGAAAGCATTGCTTTGACCGTTTACGGAATAGGGAAAAACGGAGAGGGTGCGCGCAAGCTTATGGAAAAACGGACCGCGCTCCCGCCTGCGGGCCAGACCAACAGGGTTGAATTGTCCGAGGCGTTCAAAGATTACAGAGGGGTGGCTCTAGTTCACGGAGAAATGAACGGCACGGCCGTCGACTCCTTTGTCGGCCTGATTCCCAATACCTCAATTCCGGAATCCGCCGGCCGTATAAATATTTTCGGCGGCACGGACATCCGGACGGCCGAAGAGGCGGAAACCGCGGAAAAACTCGGGCTGAGCGTGTGCAGGCTTTTCGTAAACTGGTCGACTCTGGTTCCCCAGTATGGAACGTATAAATTCAAAGCCCTTGACGCTATTGTTGAGAATCTTCTGCTCCACAACATAAAGCCGTGGATACTCCTTGTCGGCGCACCGGAGTGGATACTTCCTGCAAACCTGCATTCCGCAGAATTCTGCCCGTTCCCCTTTGACGAAAACGCATGGCGGGAATGCGCTGAAGAGATAACTGAACATTATGCAGACAAGGCGTTTTGCATCGAGTGGCTGAATGAAATCGTCCCCGGACACTTGACCGACGACCCCGTGGGCGATTACATGCGTTTTTGCAAAACCGGCTTTGAAAAGCTGCGTTCTGCAAACCCGGAAATCCTCTCTGCAATGGCGGGCGGCCTGTGGCCAAGAAATTACCGCACAGACTTGATTGCTGCTGGCATTGGCAAATACGTAGACGTACTTCCCGTTCATTACAGCTCATATGAAAGTGTGAAAGAAGCCGTTTCGGACGCTGCGGCGGGGGGAATTCCTCAGGTTTGGGACAACGAATCCGCCGCGGGAATAAGCGTCTGGAATATGCCCGGCCTCGAAGCGCTGACCAAAAGCATTATGCAGTCGAGATACGTTATGCGCAATTGGCCCGGCTCCCTGATTGCCGGAGCAAAGGGAATTATTTATTTCGGCGGAGAAGCCAATCCGGCCGGAAACTGGAAATACCTTCTGGACGAATATACCCCCCGCCCGGTGGCAGCGACTCTGGCCGTCCTTGCGTCAAAACTGTCTACGGCCAAACCAACGGGAGCAGCGTATCTGGAGCCCGGCGCGCTGCTTTTCACCTTCGAAAAAACGGATGGCTCCGCAATGTTTTTCCTGTCTTCGGCAAATTCAGATCCCGGCGCTCCCGGCATGCACATAACACTGCCGGTCGGGAACGTGGGCGCCATAAAAAAAACCGACCATCAGGGAAATGCCGAAATCATTCCGGCAAGCGGCGGATATGCAAAACTTAAAGTTTCAGCTATGCCGCAGATTTACGAGGGAGCCGAACTTCCTCAGCTGGCCGTACTGTCTTCCATGGAAATTGAGGGGCAGGACTGCATGTCGCCTCTGCCTTCCGTAAGAATTGCGCAAGGCACCGAACCGAATATAAACATATCCGTGTCCAACCCGCTGAGTACGAACATCGTCGGTACGCTGTCCCTGACAATAGATAAACGGAAAACAGGAAGCAGGCAGTTTTCACTGCTTCCGGGAGAGCACAAAAATCTCTCTTTCCACCTTGATTTTGTACCGGACGGAAAAACTTCCGGGAACGTGGAACTTACGTGGGAAAATTTCAACGCATCGGCTTCCCGGAAAATTGCCGTGGAGGTCATAAATCCTGAAAGTTTGGGCAACCTGGTGAAAAATCCGGGTTTTGAGTCAGGCGGCGGCTCAATGAACGGCTGGACGGGGCAGGGCCGCGTCATCGCTCTGGACAAAACCATTCCCGGAGGAAGCGGGCATGCCGCCTCCATTGACCATTGCAGCGGCTACAATCAATTCTTCCAGCAAATAGAGATTCCATCGCCCGGAATGGACTATTTGTATACGGCATGGATGAAAACTGAAAATATGTATGCCGGGTCAAATGTTTCAGTAATCAAAAAGGACGGCTCCGTGCGCGACATGTATATCGTAAACGTGTTCCAGGCGCCCCGAACCACGCCGGGATGGCAGTTCATGACCAAGCGCATAAGCACATCCGCTGACGATGTCAAAATACAGCTTCAGCCCGTCGCGAAAGGGGAAGATGGATACGCTTTGTATGACAATATCAGGCTGACTGTCTATGAAGGAACCGACTATTCAATAGAAGCCGGTTTTTCCGAAAAACCAAAAATTGTGGACGGAGATCTGTCAGACTGGGATAAAACGAATCCCATGCCTCTTCTCTGCGCAAATCAGGTCATATCCTCCGGCGGATATGCCTGGTCGCCGGAAAATGTTTCCGGGAAAGCCTTTTTCTCATGGGATTCCGACGCACTGTACATAGGCGCCGAGGTTTTCGACGACAAGCATTGCGCGCTGACGGGCGAAAAAGCAAAATCGGGAGACTCTCTGCAAATAGGACTCCATCCTGCATACAGAAAGCCTGACACCGGCGGCAATGCTGTAGAATGGCTCATTTCTTCTGCATCGCCCGGAGGAGGGTCCGGCAAACATACAATCTTCCGGCCGCCGTCACATTGTGCAGGATTGAAAAGCGGGCAGCTTGCCAAAGACTCTTCTGTTTACGATGTCTGCATAAAAACCGAAGGACAAACCACCGTTTATGAAATCCGCATTCCCTGGAGCGAAACGGGAGGATTCCGGCCGCAAGCAGGCGCAGGTCTGGGGCTGTCCGTCCGGCTGCACGACAGCGATGGAGACGACGCACACGGCATTGTTTCATGGGGACTGGGTCTGGAACCATGGCATCCTGAGTCGTTCGGTTCCCTAAAACTGGTAAAGTAGCCGTTTACGCAAAAGCCACACGCACGGATGAAAACCTTTTTCTCCGCGCCTTCCGCTGCGTTTTGCCGCCAGCTCGTTTTCCTGTCCAGCTGTTCAAAGAGAAGTCACGCAGGAAACACCGTATGCGCGGGCGGCACACCCGCGCAGAGCACGTGCGCGCGCAGCACCCTGAACGGCGCGCAGCACTCTCTCTGCGCGCCGTTCTGCGCTCTGTTTCAGGCCATCCGATACCCCGGCGGCTGCAGATTCGTCCATTTGCCGAGCATCCCGCGTCGTCAAGTAAGTTTCAGACCATCCGGCTCTACGGCGGCCGCGGATTCACCCCACACGCGCCGCCGTGGAATCAAAATATGCCGACCCCGCGCGCCAGACGCGCCAGAGATAAAAGAAACCGGGCGTAACATCTGACGGAACAGCCTGAAATTACAGGGGCTCTGAAAGACGCCAAACCATGCTCGCCGCGCCCTGATGCTCGGACAAAACGCCTTCCAGATCAAAACCCTTTTTTGGAGACCATTTCCAAACCACACGGCTCTCTTTCATCGCCGCATCGGCAATATATTCTTCCGAAGGCTGTTTTCCGCATGCCGCACTTACGGCGTCTGCCAGTTCTTTTATCGAAGGCGGATTCATGAAAACCGCAGATATGGACCGCATTTTACCGTCGACAAAAACGATTTCCACATCGGCTTCAAGCCCGAGAACGCCGTCACATCCTGAAATGGCCAACCCATTTGCCGTATCTGCAATCGCGGTATAATTCATGGCTGCATCGTAGCACCTCTGCCGTGCAACGTCTTTCGACATGATCCAATCCGCACACGGCAGCGGCGACCAGATGCCGTACGCGCTTCTCCATCCGTCGCCACCGGACGGGGCGGACAAAAGGACTCCCGCTTCCGGGGCTTTTCCGAGAGGGACGGCTCCCCGGGGCTCTCCATCGTTGTTCAGCTCTATAACTGCCGCAAATACATTTCCTCCCAGCGAAATATCCGCCATTCCGTCAACAACCGGACGGGTGCAAATCTCCCGCAAGGCGAAGTCAATAAAACGGCATGTGCCGGATGAAGTTCTCGGGAACACCAGCGTAAGCTCTACCTTGTCAACCTTCACGGGGGCGCGTCCCGCATTGGATACGGCGGCTCCGGCCTGCCGCGGAGAAACAAACCTCAAATTCGGAATTTTGCTCCAGTCAACCTAAATTCGGCAGTTGGATGATGAAAATCATCTCTTGAGACGATGATTTTACGCCCGCTTCCGTCATTTCGGAAGCGGTTTTTTCTTTTCGACTCAGTTCTCTTTATCCGAAAAGAGCGAGAGGCTCTGGAAGCAAGCC
>CASEAR010000100.1 GCA_949285835.1 uncultured Verrucomicrobiota bacterium
TGGATGTAAAGCACAATCCGCAGGCTGTTCGTTCCGCGCCGCAGAAACCGCGCGACGTCCAGATCGTCGAACTGCCGCTCCGGAGGGACGTCCGGGAACACGCCGGCACCCGCCGGGCTTCCGTTCACCCACACCGCATAAACCGTATCCGCCGCAATCTTCAGGCGGGCCCCTTCGCTCCCGTCAAATTCGGGAAGCCGTACGCTCCGGCGGAATTCCACATAGGTGTTTACCGGCGCATCACCCAGTTTATGCGGGCAAATCCATTCCGCCCCGTAAAAATTGACGTCTGATGTTTTCATTTTGCCTCGCAGCACGCCCCTGAACTGTCCACGGCGCCGCGCATCCTGCGCACCGTGTCAAATCCATTGTAAAACTCGAAGGTATGCGCCTCATGAAGCAGGATGCCGTCCGCACCCGTATCCACAAGCGTACGTGCCCTCATGCGCATAGCCCCGTCCAGATCAGAAGCCGATGCACCTGCGTGATGCTGCGCGTACGCCGACAGCCAACTCGAAAACAAGATGATATCCGCCCTCCCGTCCGAATATTCTACATATTCGGGCGTCAGTAAATCCGCCGGATATTTTTCACCGCGCTTTTTCACGCCTTTTGAATCCCACACCGGAACCATATCCCACGGCCACTCGTAATCGCCAAGCACCAGAGCGTCTGCGATTCCCTCGTCAATCCACCGCCTCCACTGCGTTTCAAATCTATACTTCACCGATGACGACATGTATGGGCACGCAAATTCCGTATAGCGCCCGTACTGGGTGCCTACGGCAAGCGACATGCCGTCCTGATGGAGTCTCGACGAAGCTGAACGCAGGAATTCCGTGAAAAAATCACCCTTTATCCTGTGCCAGACATCGTATTCCTCAGGTGTCGAAATGCTGTGCAGATCCTTTCCTGTCTCTTCGCGGAACCTTTCGCAGACCTCCGGCTCAAACCCGAAATAGTCGTCCTCTTCAGGAAATTCCAGATGCCGTGAATGACACGACAGGCTGAAATAAAAACCGTCCGGCCCATACCTTTTCAGCTCTTCCAGAATGTCCAGCTTCTCCGAAACCGCCGCGGCATTCGCATAACTGCGCAGCCCCGGCCACGTCACCGCAGAGTTGCGCCCCCTCACCCGGCACTCCGGGTGCTCCGTAACGAACCTGCCGTTCTGCTCGTCGAACAAATCCAACCAGATGTAGAATCCGATTCCTGCCTCGGCGCATGCTTTTTTTGCCTCGGCAACAGGATCCATGCGCTTCAGCGTCGCGGCGACAGGCCCGTCCTGACCGTAGCGGTCGGACTGCGGCGCCTCGCGGCGTGATGGCGTGCGCGAAATAACGTCCGACAAATCCGCCGAGGCAAGCCACTTCTCATCGCTCAGAAGAGCCGACGGATAGCCTGCCACGCCAAGCCCGGCGGCCCGCCAGAAAATCGCGTCAATTCCAGAATCCGCACACCTGAGAACCAGCCCCGCGACATCCTCCGGCCCCATTGACCCGCCGTGCAGCCCGATTTCATCGAAAAAATCTATGTTCATTATCAGTTTTTTGCGCATTTCGGCCATATTTCCCCCCCCCGACATCGGCAAGCGTTGCATCACCCGCATGAGCGCTGGTTCTCCGCCAACCAGAAGTTGTTAACATTGTTGACTAGAAGTTAGGCTAGCACACATTTTTCCAAACGTCAATATCCCAAATCATATCGTTTTAGCTTACATTCAAGGCGCCCCCCCGCGCGCAGCACGGGATTTCCCCGCATCCAATGGTCGATGCAAACTAACAAGCCTTGTGCTTGCTGAGCGCGAGACAATAAGGGGCAAGACGGACGTGCATATCGAGGGTTTTGACAGAATCCAACGTCTCATAAAAAAAATGCGCGGACGTGGCCGACCATTCGACGCAACCTCACAGGCAGTAGCCTCGTCCTGCATTACCCGGCGATACCCCCCCCGCGTTCTAATAGAAAAGCATCTTTCCGAGCGGGTTCTTACGCAGTCATAGGCGATGTCGCCTATGCGTTTGGGATTGAAATATTTCAAGCACACGCCCGGCAGAAAGGCAAGAGAAATTACAGATTTACCAAAAAAGACAGTTGCTCAGGGCGAGAAACTCGAGGTGCAGCTCTGCCAGTCCGGCAAATGGCCGCAGGGCGCGTGGTGATGCAGAAATGCGGCGAGGAGACCTTACAGCGGATACTGGACAACTTCGGCGGCAACTTTCAGGTGACAGCGAACTTCGACCATGAATCCGAGAAGCCGGGCGGTTCCACAGAGCACCCCCCGCGCGAAACCTTGCGAAACAAACTCCTGGATGTATGTTGTTATAATGGCGCTACCCGTGTACGCCGCGCAAAACCTTGCTGCGGGGACTGAAAATCCCCGTGTCAGGAGCCGTCGCTCCTCGCGCGCCGCACGGGATTTTCTTATCTACGTCCCCGAAAATTGCCCCCAAGCACACACTCGGGCGGCGCGGACTGCCGCGCCCGGACTCTTACGAGGCAAAAGGAAAGAAAGTTCGGAACCGAAGTCCATTCTCGGAAAGTATCCCGGCAGCCGCACACGTCTCCCCTTCCGCAACGCCGCCTACCGCACCAGAAGAAGCGTCTCGCCAGGCGTTTTCTTCAAAATCAGGGCGTTGAAAGTGCCGTACGGCCCAAGCGACGCCATCTCCGTGTAAAACCGCGGCGTTATCTCATGAAAAGCGCCCGTGATGGTATCTGAATCGGGATCCTGCTCCGTCCTGACGATCACCCAGCTCCCCTCCGAATCCGGGAAACGGCCGCTTACAACCAGACCTCCCCCAAGAAAAACAGACGCTTTTCCCGCGTCAAGACATGTGGAAGAGTCCGTGCCGGACACGCTTATGCGCAATTCCCCGCCATCCTGGAAAATGACTTTGCTCACATTTTCCCCGACTTTCATGCACCCGCTTCTGACCCCGCCGGAGATTCCGCCGTCACTGCCCGGGGCGAGCCATCCGCCGCCTCCCACAACAACGCCGCCGGCCGCCTGCTCCCCGCTTCCCACGACAAGACATGAACGTCCGTCTCCAAACGCAATAGTTCCGCTCCCACCGAGACCGCCGCCCGCATATGTAAACGCATTCCATGTCATAGGCATGACCGCATCGTAGGCCAGTTCCACGCTTACCTCCGGCGGAACGCTGTTTTCACTGTAAGCGGTGAAGTTTCCGGACAGCACCCTTATCACGCCTCTCCAACCGGAATTGTCCCCGGAGAGAGAAACGCCACCCGCCGGCGTATCGGCAATCATAACGGCGGAATCGGAGGAACCGCCGCCGCTGACGATACGCGAAGAAATCGAAATATTCTGCCTGCCGCGCAGAATCAGCGGCCTGTCTCCGGCGTCTATCGTGCCATTTTTGAAAGTGGGCTTGCTGTTCCTGTGCAGGATAAGGCCGGATCCGATTCTGAGAGTGTTCCCGCCCAGATCGATTTCGGAGGCGTCCACGGTCAGCGAATTGCATTGCGCATCGGCGGACAGGCTTGCGGAGCCGCTCTGAAAAACATTGTCTGAAGCGCCGCCGTTTTCCAAGCCGTTTGCCATCTCGCCCGTCGTGACCGCCCTGAACCCGACTCCTTCGTCGTATGTCACCGGCAGAGACGGCGCAAAATAAGTGTTGTTGGAGATGTATTCCACGTTCTTATAACTCTGTGCGCCGGCCCACGGCAGGATGGGGACGTCCGTCCCGTTGTCCCCCGTCCCGCCGGTCAGCTGGGCAATCAGACCCGGCTCCTCCGCGGCCGACACGCGAATGATGGAGCTCTCGCCCAGATTTCCGGCGTCGGGAGCTCCGAACGTTACGACTCCGTCGCCGCCGCACACAATACGGTCGAACATGAAAACGCAGCCGCGATTGTCGATTATGCTCCTCCCCCCGCACACCCTGACCGCCGTGTTGGTGACCCCGGCCGTGGACTGAAATCCGGCGCATCCTTCAAGGAGCATCTCCCCCGCCTCTAAAGTATTCTGCAGGGAAAGATAAGCGCCGCTTCCCGCCACTCTGACGGAGGAGGCGTTCAAAATACCGTGACTGCCCTGCACGCCCCAGCCGTACAGCATAAACGGCGTGTCGAAAACCTCCACACTGCCGCCGCCCGCGTCAAGACAGCCGTAGAGCTTAAGCTCCTTCGGGCAGCCCGAGACCGAAAACCCCTTCCCGTATATGCTGCCGTAAAGGCTCACCGCCTCCCCTCCGGTCCCGCCACAGTCCGGGGAAATGACGACCGTAGCGCGGGATTCGCCGAAGTCAAGATCGACGCGTTTGTCCTGACTGTCGCGGTTGCCGATCCGCACGGCGTTGTTCCTTGCGGAGGCGCCGCCTATGTCCACGGTCAGAGATGCGCCGCTGAACAGCAGCCCCCTCGGGCCGCCGGAACCCTCCAGCACGAAATCCGCGTCGTTCTCCGGCATGATGTACAGCCCGCTGTCCGACACCTTCCTGTCCGCAGAAAGGCACACCTCCAGCCTTCCGGAGATCGAATTGCCGGAAAACATATCGTCTATTATTCCGCTGCGCCAGTTCGAAACGTCGCAGTAGTCCCCGTAAGAAGCGGAAGAAATCCACTCGCCGGCTGCGGTTCCCGCACATACGGCTGACACTGCAAACATAAGCGGCAATTTGCACACGATCTTCATTCCACACGTCCTTTCATACGCTTGTCAACGAATACTCCACCCGTCCCGGACAGCCGCAGAACGCCGCTCGCACATGACGGCACGGCCGGGAGATTCATTTCCAGAAAACCGGCTCCGCTTCGTCCGGAGCCAGTTTCGCCCTCACTGAAACCGTCAAGAATATGCCGTCCCCAGCCGAGTCCCGCCGTCGGCGCAGTATGTCCAGCGCCGACGTCAGGATTTCCGCCGTGTCAAACCCGGCTCTTTTGACCGGAAGCGCCGAGGGGGAGCTTATGCAGTTGTCGTGAACCAGCACAGAGACCTCTCCCGGCCCCACCCCCTCCCGGCGCAGTCCTTCCACGACATACCCGGCCAGATTGTCGTCCGTGACCACCAGCCCCTCCGGACGGCGGCCCGCATTCCCGGACGAAAACAGCAGCCTTGTAAGGTTCAACGCTCCCTCCGGATACGTTCCCGGCATGCTCAATTCCCACATTCCGGGGACCTCCATGCCGTGCGACGCCAACACCTTCGCACAGCTGTGCGCGGACGACTGCTCGTTTGACAGTACAGCAATCCTGCGCCGCCCCCTTCCCGACATCCATTCCGCCGCAATCCCGTAAAACGATTCCCAGTCTATGCCCACGGCATTCCGGTCGGTACGCGGAGAAGTGCCGCATACGTATACGCCAGAAGCCCCGTACGGAACCTCCGCCTGAATCCAGTCTCCGCCGTTCACCACAATCACGCCCGCTGCCGTCTTCTTCAAAGCGGCATCCGCAAGAGCCCTGAACTCCGGGCACTCCATGTGCGGGCTGACGTCGAAATACACGTCTATGCCGGCCCCGCATCCCGGAGACGTCATCCTGCGCGCCTCGGAAGACAGCGCATCCCAGTACTTGTTCCAGCCGCGCGCGCCGTGCGCCTCCGGGCTGCTCGGGAAAACCATTATGTATCGATAGAGATGCGGCGGGTATTCCGCCACGTACGTCCCGTTTGTCGAACGCGGAACAATGAATCCATCGCTTTTCAGCACATCGAGCGCCTTGCGCAGCGTTGGCCGCCCGATTCCGTAATCGCGGCAGATGTCATCCCAGGTCGGAAGCTTCTCTCCTGGCTTCCAGACCCCGCAAACGATCTTCTCACGCAAAATATCCGCCATACCGCCGAATTTTGCGTCCGCACGCCGCCTGCGCCTAACATCCGAATTTACCATCATTTTCCCCGTTAATTAAGGATAAGTAAATTTTATGTTTAACTAATGCGAAGTATACACTACGATTCCATATTGTCAACTCAAAAAAAACTGCACAAAAAACGTGCAACATCCTGATTTTCAAAGAAATATCTCCACGTCCCGTCTTATGGCGGCACATCTGCCGCCAAAAAAAGCCCTATCCGGCGGCTGTTGGAGGCAGCGCACCCCGCACAGCGCCCGGCTGTCCGATGGTGTCACGCCGCCGCGCAGTTTTCACCGCGCCATACGGCGGCAAGTGCGCGAACCGGCAATGCGCCCTCATTGTGAAGACGTCATGCTCCGGTAAGCGGAACCGGAAACTGGCGTTGCAGCAGCTGTTCCTTACACCGGCGCTGGCTCGCAATCGCATCAAAGGACGCCAAGCCACCCAGACCAGTACGCAACCACACGCGTTATGCACAGCCCCGTGCCGCCGCACGGTGCGCAACCCCGGCGGCACACACGCCGCGAAGCACAGGCACGGCATGAGAAACGACGCGTCGGGGCGTCAGAATAATATTCCGTGTCAGAGTCCGCTGTTTATGATAGCATCCACTCATCGAAATACGGGGGGGGTGTTTTCAGTGACGGTACAGACGGTTTACAGGCAAGTGTCCAAAATCTGGCGGAGAAAGCGGTTCCGCATGTTCTGCGATTACTTCGGGCTGTCTCCCGAAACCGCGCGTACTGGCGCACATCGACACGCTGAACCTGCAGGAAGTGCCTTTTGACCCCTCCAAATACCCCGACCTGCACCTGTCGGTGCTCGTGGGGGACGAATGCTCGATGGACTTCAAAGACGCCGAATATGACATCGCATACAGCAACAGCGTCATAGAACATCTGAGCACGTGGGACAGACAGAAGCAGTTCGCCGGCGAAATGCAGAGGGTCGCAAATGGCGTGTGGTGCCAGACTCCGGCATTCGAGTGCCCGATAAAACCGCACTACATGACGCTGTTCATGCACTGGCTGCCGAAGCGGCTGCAGCGTATGCTTATACGCCGCTTCACGCCAATGGGCCTGATCTCCCGTCTCTCTCCGCATATGGCAGACAGATGGGTGGCCGAAACGCGCCTCCTGTCTTTCCGCGAAATGAAACGGCTGTTCCCCTCCTGCAAAATAAGGATCGAATGGCTGATTCCGTTTCTGATCCCCAAGTCCTACATCGCAATTCGCGGTACCGGCCGCCAATAACCCACAGGAACGCGTACCCCGGCGCAGCCGCCCCCCGGATATGCCGTGGGAACGCAGCGCCGGAAAAGCCGTGAAAACGCCGCAAAGCTGAGCGCGCCGGAGTTTTTCCGGCGCGCCTTCTCCCGCGCGCCGGGCGTGCCGCACCGGAGAGTAAGTAAATGTAAAGAGCCCTGTCAGGGCGTGAAATCGCGGCACGCTTTCACGTACGCCAGTATGTTGTCGAGCGGCACCTCCGGCTCCACAAGGTGCGTGGGGGCGGCCAGAAGCCCGCCGCATTTCCCCGCAATGCGCAGGTTCTCCAGAGTCTTCGCATATACCTCGTCAGCCGTGCCATGCGGAAAGAGCGTCTGCGTTCCGAGCGTACCCCAGAACGACAGCCTGCTGCCGTACTTGCCGTGTATCTCCTTAAAATCCATACACTCCGGCTGCACAGGGTTCAGAACGTCCACGCCTACCTCGATCAAATCCTCAATGAACGGCTCCACAAACCCGCACGAATGATATCCTACGATCACGTCCCGATTCGCGCTCCTCGCCGCGGCGATAACTTTCGCAAGGCGCGGCTTGAGCCATTCGCGGTACAGTTCGGCAGACATCATTATCGTATGCTGCATCCCGATGTCGTCCCCCAGGAACAGAAAATCCACGTCGGCCCGCGCAAATGCCTCCGCCTTCCTGGACGCCAGATCCGTAATGCGGTCCAGATGATACGCCGTGCTCTCGTCGTCCGTCATCATACCGACCATCATCTCCTCCATGCTCCTCATGTACCATGCCGTCTCCCACACGGTGCACTGCATGCTGCCGCAGACAAAGCTGTCTTCCGAATGAAGCTTCGCCACCTCCTCCGCAAGCCCGGCCTCCACCGTACCGTCAAATTCCGGATACGGATACTCCCGGAACTCCGAAATATCGCTGAACTGCTCCATGGGATGGTACATCCTGGTCATGTGCATCGACTCAGGCGTCGGCTCATGCGCAACGCCCCATATGTCGATCCCGGTCCCGGGAAGAAATTCTTTTCCAGGGTAATACCGCTCCTTCCACCCTTTGAATTCCTGCCTGAGAAATCTGTCCGGAGCGTTCTTTATCGGGAATCCGAACTCCTTCCTGTAATCTCTGTGCCCGAATCTTTTCTCAAACTTATCCACCATTGCCGGACAAAGGCTGAAATCGGGAACAGCCTGCACTATTCCCTTCCTGCGGAAAATGTCCGTTACATTCTGCCTTGAACTCATGTGTACCCCCTGCGTTACAATCGCGACGTCCCACAGCATACTTTCTTTATGCTACCACACTGCGACTCTAAAATAAACATCATGCCGGACACAATCTTGTTCCCCGGATTAAGTCACATGATCAAACCGCAGGCTCTGCGATCCAACGGCAAAAGCAATTACACCTGCCATAATTGCAGCTTCCTCACCAACGGTTGTTTTTATGTTCCCGGAGCCGTATCTCAGCAAGTCGGGATACGGCTCCGCGAGGCAGTCATGTAAAAAACAGCAAACGTCTGTAAGTATTGACATTTAGGCACGTCAAATGCATAATTTTTGAATGAGGGTTTTATGTGCGTCGGCGAGTGTTTGAGACCCCCAGCTTTTCGTCCGGTTGGCGTTTATCCGGCAGCCGCCGCGCGGGTTGATTTTTACGGTTCGTTTACGGAAAAATGCGCCGGATCCCGAAGAAAGGAAAGAATATGTTCCAGACAAAACTGTCAAAATTATCGTCCTGTTTCGTTATTTGCGCTGCAGTAGCCGCAGCAGAAGCACAGGAAACTGAACTCGTGGACGTCACTTCGCCTGATGGAGGGATAATAACATATTCCGAAAGCCATGATGATTATCCGGGGACAAAGGCATTTGACAATAAACCAGCGAATGACTCTTCAGGACGCTGGCTGGCGGTCTTCACCGGAAGCGGGGAGGCCTTCGTGCAGTACCAATTCACAAACGGACCGGTCGTCGTACACGCTTACCGCATATGGAACCAATGCCAGTACGACGCTGACAAAAGAGCTCCAAAGTCTTTCAGACTGGAGGGCTCGGCCAATGGACAGGCGTGGACCCTGCTCGACGAACGTCAGAACGAGACCGAATGGTCGGAGGCCGAGCCGCGCCTTTACGAGTTTGAAAACTCTGCGCCGTTCACGTACTACAGGCTCACGATCACCGCTTCCAACGGTTCCGTCGACTATGTCGGACTGAGCGAACTGGAGCTGTTCGCTTTCAGCGGAATTTCTATTGCGGAAAATTCAAACGCCACGGACGTGTCCGCCACTTCAGCCGTCCTGAACGGCAGACTCGTCACCGCCGGCACCGACACAACGTCCGTACACCTCTTTTGGGGAGACGCTGACGGTGAGAATGTAGAGGAGAACTGGTCCGGGTCAAAAACCTGGAACGCGCCTCAGTACACCGGCGCCGAATACTCATATTCGCTGTCCGGACTCCTGCCTGACAGGCTTTATTTCTTCAAGTTCGCCGCCGATGACGGCACATCGACGACATGGGCCGGCGAAAGCTCCGCCTTCATCACCGCAGAGCCAGACGTACAGAAGGTTTCCGACGCTGAAGAAGGGACCCTCACTCCGGGCGTCGTCCGGGTGTCAAGACCTAAGTCTCTTTCTTCCGCAGACCTTGAACTTCAGTACTCCGTCAGCGGCACCGCCGTCGACGGAACCGATTTCGTGTTGCCGTCTGGCTACCTCGTGATACCTGCCGGAGAAGAATACGCCGATATCGAAATCAAACCAATCACGAATCCCCAGAGTCAGGAAAGCCCGACGGTGGTCATCTCACTGCTGCCGGTCAACTGCATCGCCTCCGAAGCGGCGTCCGCCACTGTAGTAATAAACAACTACGGGTACGATCCGGAGTACAATATCTGGATAGGAGAAGGCAACGCCTCGGATCCTTTAAATTGGAGTCAGGGCCGTATTCCTTCCGAACAGGACGACATAATGCTCAGCATATTCTCCGGCGCGGATATGACATGGGACGCCGGAGTGAACGGGCTTCCTTCAAAGGTGGCCTCATGGACGCAGGAATCGTCTTATACCGGCACAGTAACATTCCTTACCGTTTACGGTTCCGGTTCCCCGGACGATTTCACAACAATGGAGGTGGCCGGGAACATATCAATTGACGGAGGAATCTGGACCCACCCCGCAAACGGAAGCCAAAAGACGAACCGCCTGAAAATCTTATGCGGATCGCTGTCTCTGGGCGCAGGAGCTCAGATAGACGTTTCAAACAGGGGCTTCGGCGGACAATATGCGCCGGCCGGTACCGCGGCGGGCGGTACCGCGGCGGGCGTGCATGGCGGATCAAAGACTGACTTCTCACAGGTCTACGGCAGCGTCTATCTGCCGGAAGATATAGGAACCGGAGCCTCTTGGGGCACAAATGCCGGTGGAGGAGCGGTGTTCATAGAATCAGCCGGCGCCGTCGTAATTGACGGCAGTATCTGCGCAGATGCGAAAAATAAGGAAGGCGGAGAAAAGCCGTTCGGCGCGGGAGGCTCCATATACATCAAAGCCGCTTCCGTTTCCGGCGCTGGAACCGTCACGGCGAACTCCGGAGGACAATACAATCAGTCAAGCGGCAGCGGCGGACGCATAGCCATTGTCACGACGGCGCCCGGCCCCATAGGATTCAGCACCGGAAATATTTCGGCAAAGTCCGAATGGGGAGCCAATACCGCCGGAGCCGGGACAATATTCATAAAAACTCCTGATCAGCCGAACGGATCGCTGATCGTGGACAACGACCTGCCAAAAAGGTCGTACGGCCGGCAGCCGCCGTCTAAATTCGGTACCACATGCGTGGTGCCGGGAGAAACCTGGACCTTCGATTCCGTGGAAATACGGAACAACGGAATCCTATCCGTTCC
>CASEAR010000101.1 GCA_949285835.1 uncultured Verrucomicrobiota bacterium
CCGATACGCATGTTCCCGAATCTGATAACAGAAGGCGATTCGTGGCCCCATTTTGAAAAACTTCCGAACGGCAGCAAATGGCAGGTACTCGCATACTGCAGCGAGGGCAAACCGGTATGCCTGTACCAGAAGTACGGCAAAGGCTTTGTGGTTCTTACGACGCTCCGGCAGCCGAATTTCAAAATCCTTGAAAATTACTACGCCAACTGCATGCTGCTGAAGGCGAACCTCTCTGTCGGCAGCTTCACCATGTCAGAACTCAAACCCGGCCCCGGTTCGCTGGACATCAAGCTCGCGGCCCCGCCCCCCGCAGGCTCCTCTCTGTCGTTCGAAATCGTCGACGCAAAAAACAAAGCGTGGACGTTTACGACGAACATAACCGGACGGTCGTGCAGTCTCAACTATGTCGTCGAGGCGCGCGGCAACTCTTCTGTTTCCCTGTATGTGAACACCCCGAAGGAACGCGTCCTGATATTCAACCGGCGCATTGCCTTCCCCAAAATCTTCGAGATTTTCCCCAATGCCTACAGGGGAATTCTTTCCACAAAGCGCCGGGTTGAAAACGTAAGCTTTCTCATCAAACTGGCCCCGGCGACCGAAGACTTGACTTCCGCCGGAATAACGCTGGACTTCTACGACTCCTCCAGCAATCTCGTACACACGGCGGAAATTACCACGCCCACCAACGCCGTCAGCGAAATATGGGCGCCGGTACCACTTCCGAAAACACTCGGCGCCGGCGGATACTCCGTCCGGGCGACTCTTCTTAAACCAGGCAGAATCCGGGCAATGGCGGAAACCTCTTTTGAAATTCTCGCCCCAAAAATGGCGCAGACCATCATAGACGAAGACCGCACATTCCTTGTAAACGGAGTCCCGTTCTTCCCGCTCGGTATATACCATGTGGACAACGACTACGAAAAGGTCAGCGAAGCCGGGTTCAACTCATGCCAGTTCTGGAAATGGATGCTCAACTTCAACCGTTACGGTATCCCGACAGGACTGTACCGTGCCACAGCAAACAATCTCAAGTGCCTCTTCGAATCGCATCACGGCGGGGAGGCTATAATCAAGGAATGCACTGACGGATACAAGGACCATCCCGCCATCCTGATGTGGTACGTAGCGGACGAGCCCGCCGAAGGCTCGGAAACCGGCATGAAAATGACAAACGACGCATGGCACAAATACGACAAAAACCATCCCACATACCTCGTTTCATGCCGTCCGGATCTGTTCAAGATGCACCATGTCTTCGCCGACGTCATGGCGTTCAATCCGGCCGGAGACGTACCGACCGTCGTAAAGTGGATCAAGGACGCGCAGGAGGCGACCGGCGGGCGCAAGCCGCTCGTGCTCGTGCCGTGGTCCATACCTTCCAACTTCGATACCGTACGGCGTATCGCCTACACGGCAATAGTGCACGACATTCGGGGCATATTCTGGTACTGCTGGAAACAAGCCGGAGGAGGCCCGCTGGGAATCGGCCTGTCGCAAAAACCGGACTATCAGACAAAATTCAAAAAACTGTTTGAGGAAATAGGCTGCATCCAGACTGCGCTGCTGACGGCGGACAGACGCACCTTCGAAGAAGGCGACGTTCACGGCATAGTGTGCCGCGGACGGTCCCCGAACGAACGCGCCGCCGTCATGATCAACGTCTCCGACAAAACGCTGCAGGCAGAGTTCACCATTCCGGAAATCCAGAACGCAAAGAAGGTCTTCGACGCATTTACAGGAAAACCCACAGTCATGGAAAACGGACTGTTCAAACGGCAGCTCAAACCTTACGAGGTGGTTGCGCTCAAGTGGGAATAACCCCACTTCTGCCGCACTGAATGCCGGGGCAGGCGTCCGCACAGCTGTGCGGACGTCTTTTTTTTGCGCACCGCCCGCTTGGCGAGTCCACCATGCTGCGTCTCCGTCCAGCGTCTGTTTTTATGACACAGCCCGCACCATGCCGCGCAATTTTGATGATGACATATGTGTGTCCTTGTTATACAATCGCGCATGAAACTCGTGGAGCGCGCCGTGCGCCCCCGGCGAACACATATCAACACAGGCGCGGAATAACCCGCCGATCACTTAGGACTCGAACGGAATGAATACTAACATCCTTGGAAACCCTTGGGAAATTCCAGAACTGACAAGCATCAACCGCTTGCGGGCAAGGGCAACATTGTTCCCGTTTAAAACACAGAAAAGCGCCGCCGCATGCAATGAAAAACGCTCGCCATGGGTGAAAAACCTCGACGGAGAATGGAAGTTCTCCTTCTACGAAAAGCCGGAGGATGTCACCGAAGAGGCCCTGACTGGAGATCCCGATGTTTCCGGCTGGGACAACATTACCGTACCAGGCAACTTTACGATGCAGGGATATTCCCGTCCACATTACACAAACGTCCAGATGCCGTTTGAGAATAACCCTCCGTTCGTTCCAGAAAAGAACCCGACCGGGGTCTACAGAACGGAATTCGTCCTGCCGGAAGACTGGAAAAACCGCCGCGTCGTGCTCCACTTCGGCGGCTCCGAAAGCGTTACGTACGTGTTCCTGAACGGACAGCGCGTCGGCATGTTCAAAGACAGCCGCCTTCCGTCTGAATTCGATATTTCCAAACATGTGAGGGAAGGCGTCAACAAGCTTGCCGTAATGGTCATCCGGTGGTCGGATGCCTCGTACATGGAAGATCAGGATCACTGGTGGCAGGCAGGGCTCTACAGAAGCGTATACCTGTACTCGCAGGACAGCATTTACATCGAGGACGTCACGATCCGCGCAGGATATGACGTTGGAACGAGACGCGGCGACCTCTACATAAAGGTCAAAACCAGCTTTGTATCCGACACCCCGGACTACCGCAAAGACGTGTACTCCGTGGAAGCCTCGCTTTATGCCCCCGACGGCACGCCGGTGTTCAAAAAACCGATCTCCGCCGACGGACGCGCAGACTACGCTTCCATGTACCACGAAACCGAAATGCGCGCCCCAGTCCCTAGGGTGAAGCCGTGGTCCGCGGAAATCCCGGCGCTCTACACCGTCGTCGTCACGCTGCGCAATGCGGACGGCACGCCGGTCGAACATACCTCCGCCAGAATAGGATTCCGGTCCATCGAGATAAAAGACCGACAGCTCCTCGTAAACGGACAGCCGATAATGATACGCGGCGTCAACCGGCACGACCATGACCCCGAGACAGGCAAAACCGTGTCCCGTGAAAGCATGATAAACGATATCGCCATAATGAAGCGCTTCAACTTCAACGCTGTGCGGACGTGCCACTACCCCAACGACCCGGAGTGGCTCAGCCTGTGCGACCAGTACGGGCTGTACATCGTGGACGAAAGCAATATAGAAACACATGCCAACTACCACAAGCTGTGCCGCGATCCCGCCTTCCAGCACGCATTCTTTGAACGCGGCTCGCGCATGGTTATGCGCGACAAAAACCACCCGTGTGTCATCTTCTGGTCGCTCGGAAATGAATCCGGCGCAGGAGAAAACCACCTCTTCCTGGCCGACTGGATCAGGGCGTACGACCCGACAAGACCTCTGCACTACGAGGGAATCATGGGCGCGGGCCTCTGGGAAGACTGCGACAATTCCCGCCACCCGATCGGCGCCAGACTCTCCGACGTAATCCCCCCGATGTACGCCACCATCGAGGACTGCATCAAATTCGCCGTGAAAACCAAAGACCGCCGCCCCTACATAATGTGCGAGTATTCACACGCCATGGGCAACAGCTGCGGCGCACTCAAGGACTACTGGGACACCTTCAAGAAATACAGAAGCATGCAGGGCGGATTCATATGGGACTGGGTGGACCAGGGCATACTTAAACACGACGAAAAAGGCCGTCCATTCTGGGCGTACGGCGGAGACTTCGGCGACGAACCCAACGACAACGACTTCTGCTGCAACGGCATGGTAAACCCGGACCGCACCATCAAGCCGCAAATGTGGGAGTTCAAAAAAGTCGCGCAGCCGCTCGAATTCACAAACCCCGACTTCGAACAGGGCACCGTTGATGTATCCAATCTCAACTCCTTCAGAAGCACAGACTGGCTCCAGGGCTCGTGGACCATCATTTCCGACGGCTCTATCGCAGCTCAGGGAAAACTGAAACTGCCGGCCATACAGCCCGGCCAGACCTCCACTGTCAAAATGGTGGGATACAGTGCGGAATGCCTCCGCAGCGAAACGCTCTCGACATCGAGAGCGTCCCTTATGCTCACCGCAAGTACAGCTCACGACGAAATGCCCATTTACCCCAAAGAATGGACCATCGCGTGGGAACAGTTCATGATACCCGAAAAATATCTCGCTGGTGCGGATGGCGATGACTGTGACTTCGTCTGCGAGGACGGATGCGAGGACAACTGCGAAGAGGAGCGCGCAGCCGTCAGGAAGGCCTCCGTCGTCAGAACAAATGAAAAGATATCCGTCAAGTCCGGGACGCTTTCCGTCAATATAAACCCGGAAACGGGCCTCATCGCCAGCGTCAAGTACGGCCGGACGCTCTATCTGCAGTCCGGCCCTGACTTCAACATCTGGCGCGCCCCCACCGACAATGACGGAGTCAAGGGCATCCGGGATTCCTGGACGAACAAGGGCAGGCCTCTCGGCCGCTGGGTAAATGCCGGCTACAACAATCTGTCGCGCGAATTGCTTGAGTTCGACATCGAAGAGAGCAAGGACGGCATGGTCGCCGTTAAGACGAAAACCGCATTCTGGGGCGCCGACAAAGATAAGCAGATCATACACCGCATGTCATATCAGATAGAAGACACTCCTTACGATGGAGGAACCCTGATATTCAAACATGAGTTCGAACTGCCGGAAGACCTCCCCGACCCTCCACGGCTCGGAGTCAAAATGGTCACAGCCCCCATATTCAAAGAACTCCTCTGGAGCGGACTGGGGCCGCATGAGACGTACCCGGACCGCAAAGCCTGCGGTATCTACGCCACCCACACGGACAGCATAAAGAATCAATATTTCCCGTACGTCCTGCCGCAGGAATCTGGAAATCATGAAGGTTCGGACTTTTTTGTCCTGTTTGAGGACCAAGAAGCATCGCTGCAGGACCAGAAAAAGCTGATTGTCTTGAACGGCGGCAGAACACCGTTCTCATTCAGTGCTCTCGATGTTGATGCGCAGGAGCTGACAAAAGCCGCGCACATCAACGAAGTAATTCGCCACAAAGAGACGTTTCTTCAAATCGACGCCGCAGTCCGAGGCGTGGGAACCGCCAGCTGCGGCCCCGACACACTGCCGAAATACCGTATAAAGCCGGGGAAATACAGCCTCTGCTACATGATGATGTTCAGCTGAGAACGGCCATAAACCGGCAAATGGAAACGGCGGCGCCCGCATGAAACGGATGCGGCGCGCCGCCCCTCTTTTCGCTTGCTCCCCACGCCGTCCTTACGCCTGCATGCCCATCCCGTGTCACGCCGCAGCAAACCACAGTGTGACCGCAACGTGTCCGCCGTACGCCCGCAATGTTCTCCGCAGTGCACATGCAATGTGCGCGCAGTCTTCATCGCACTGCGCGCGCCATATTATGCCCGCATAGTGTGCGCGCTACAGTACACGCAGTATTCACCGCAGAGTGTCAGCAGAGCCCATACACTGCGCGCGCCGCAGTGCACGCGCAGTATGCGCTCAGTTTTCACCACAGAGTGCCCGTCTGAGGCCTTCGCGGCCTTCAGACTTAAGATGTGCCCGAGGATGAGAATATTTGCTATTCTCTGCCATGATGGTTCCCTTCTGCGTGGATGCTGTAGAGGGTTCCATTTCAGCAGAAAGCGAAACATCTTTGTTTTCCAAGAATGATCTGCCCGCATGGCGGCAATGTGGATGCGCCTCTTTTGGGCGTTTCTTTTTATGTCTGTAATCCTTCCCTTGGGTATGGACGTTACATTCTGCAGATTTCCCCTCAGTGTGCGCAACCGCCGCCGTATTCTTGACATTTGTGCAGCATGACTGATAAAATCGGGCGCTATGAGAAAATTGTTATCCAAAATCAAACTTGCCGCTGCAATCGCCGCTTCGGCATCGATTGCGGCAGTATCCGGATGCGAATCCGCCGGAGAATCCACAAACATTTCAATTTCGCCTTCTAGCGCATCGATCGGTCTCAACCAGTCCATCGCGCTCACAGCATCAGGAGGCTGGGACTACAGATGGTCTCTGGCAGACGGCTCATACGGAAGACTGTCGTCCACTTCCGGAGAGTCAGTCGTATACACCGCCACGCAGATTGGGGTTACGCAAACCGTCACCGTAACCGGAATGACCGGAGAGGGCACAGGCTCCTCCACCAACGGCACCGCGAAGGTTTATACTGCCACGGCAACCATCAGACAGGGAGAAACGGATATTCTTGCCGTATCAGGAGACTCACAGATAAGCGTTGGCGGAGATCCGGTAATACTCACGGCGTCCGGCGGGGACGGAGTCAATTACACATGGAGCCTTTCCAATCCGTCCATAGGATCGCTTTCCGGCACGACCGGGAATCAGGTGGGATACACCGCCTCAGCGGGAGCCGGATCCACACAGACCATAACCGTGCAGTCCGGCACCTACTCTGTCAAGCACGTCATAATGCACATGGAGAACAACACAATCTCATGGGTGGGCACATCGTCTCAGACTATCGGCATAGCCGGATCGTCCAGACCTTCGTGCACGCTGCGCGTGGAGAACTACACCGGCAGCGTCAAATGGTATGAAATCAACGACACTGCAGGCGTAACGATAACTCCGAACGGGGATTCGTGCACGGTCTCGTCCGCGTCGACCGAGGGTACAGTGACCATATTGGCGATTGACGACTCAGGCAGGTCGGTAAGCTGTGTTATAACAGTTTCCGGCAACTGAAGCCGCACTATCTGCCGGATGGACTGAAGCGGAGGACGGCACCCGCCGTTCTCCGCCGTTTTTATATCCTGCGCATCGCACGCGTTTCGCACTCGGACAGACACGAAAACCCATACACAGACACGAAAACCCATACAAAGAATCCGACCGTTTCAACGGCGGAACAAGGACATACCGATGAAGCTGACGTACAAGCATACCATGTTTGCCTGTTATTCCGCGCTCGTGGTGCAAGCCGTCATAAACAACCTTCCGGCGCTGCTGTTCGTGACTTTCAGAGAAAGCTTCGGCTTCTCTCTGGAGCAGCTCGGACTGCTTGTCTCCATAAACTTCTGCGTCCAGATGCTTGTGGACGTTCTGGCGGCGGGATATACCGACAAGGTGGGATACAGGCGCGCCATGCTGATATCGCAGGCAGTCTCCGCCGCTGGGCTCGTGTTCGTGGCCGCAGCGCCGTACCTGCCGGTGTCTCCTTTTGCAGGCCTGGCTGCCGCCACTGTGATGATGGCGGTCGGCAGTGGCCTCATGGAAGTGATCGTAAGCCCATTGATCCATTCCCTGCCGACTTCCGGAAAACATTCTTCAATGAGTCTGCTGCACTCATTCTACTGCTGGGGGCACCTGGGAGTCGTGATTCTTTCCACCATGTACTTCTGTGTGTTCGGACGCAGCACATGGCAGGCGCTTACCGCGGCATGGGCGATGCTCCCCGCCGCCGTATTTACCCTGTTCACCTCTGTCCCGATCTGCCGTCCGCAATCCGAAGAGAACCCGATCTTACACATACGCTCGCTGTTTTCACAGAAGAAATTCATTGTGTTTGTCTGCGTCATGATCTGCGCCGGAGCGTCGGAACAGGCTATGGCCCAGTGGTCGTCCCTCTTCGCCGAAACCGGACTGCACGTATCCAAGACCACAGGAGATCTTCTGGGGCCCGGACTCTTTGCCCTGATGATGGGCTCTTCAAGATTGTTCTTCGGGATACACGCGGACAAACTTGACATGCGCCGCGTACTTACGGCAAGTTCCCTGCTGTGCATCGCAGGATATCTGACATGCGTTGCATCCCCCGTGCCAATTCTTTCACTCATCGGATGCGGAATTTGCGGACTTGCAGTCGGAGTGCTCTGGCCCGGAACGATAAGTCTGGCGGCGTCGGTATTCCCGCTTGGCGGCACGGCAATGTTCGGCATACTCGCTCTCGGCGGCGACATCGGCTGCGCGGCGGGCCCGGGCTTGGTCGGACTGATTTCCGGAACCATCGAAAAGTTGACGATTACGCACGGAGCCGCAAACGGCGTGCAGTACGGACTCAAATGCGGAATGCTGGCCGCCGCAATCTTTCCGGCTTCCCTTTTCCTGTGTCTCATGCGCAGGCGCGTGAAACAGCGCCGCAGACAGCCATGAAAAAAGTAGCGCCGCCTATGCGGCGAGTCGCACAGACGGAGGCACTGGAGCCCTGCGGGACGACCGTTTGCGACGCAGCAGAAATTTGTTTTCACGGCCGGAAAATCACAAATTCCCCTGCCGCACCCGGGGTACCGGGTGTAATGTCCATTTTTCGGATGGCCCCGAAATCAGCGCCAGGCTGGACGCGACGCACAGGCACATATGCAATAACTCTCATCAGTAAAATCATTTTGCCCGCGGCGGAAGTTCATTGTGCAGATCCGTACCGCATACGCATAACGCCGCATTCATCACAGACCTTCCGACGTATTGCCGCCCGTTTTGAAACCGGCGTTGCTTCGGCGGCCGCCACCGGACGTTCTATTGCATATTGGACTTTTCAGTTGTTTCAGCGGCCGCCTTTTTTTCTGGATTCCATTCGAAGAATATGCAAAAATAGACGTTTGTTTGTCAGCAATTAACGGAACGACAACATCAGACAAAGAGGAAATACATGTCAGTAAAGATCAGAATGACGCGCACGGGTGCGAACAAAGACAATTGTTTCCGCATCGTGGCCGCCGACACACGTTCACCGAGGGACGGACGTTTTATAGAAATCCTCGGCTGGTATGACCCGGAAAAGACCGGAGTCAACTACGGTCTTAAACTCGACCGTATAGCGTATTGGAAAAATAACGGCGCAATATTGAGCGAAACCGTTGCCAGCTTGGTCAAGCGTGCATCCAAGGCGGCCGCAAATGCAGCCGCTGAAGCCCCGGCGCCGCAGCCGTCTCCCGCACCAGCGGAACCCGCGGCGGAGGAACAGGCCTGACAGGAACATGAAGACTTCGATGGCTGCCACATCAGACAGCACCTGCAGCCCGGGAACGCCGATGCGAATTGACATCGTGACGGTTTTCCCGGGAATGATCGGCGGATTCCTCGGCGAAAGCATGATGAAGCGGGCGGCCGCAATGGGGCTCGTGGAATTCAACATTCTGAATCCCAGAGACTTTGCGTCCGGCGCGCACAGATCCACCGACGACAGGCCTTACGGCGGCGGCCCAGGCATGGTGATGCTCGCCGACCCGATAATGAAAGCTATCGAATCCACAGATTGTTCGCAGGCGAAAATTATAATGATGACCCCATCCGGACACAGATTCACCCAGCAGGACGCGCACAGGCTCGCAAAAGAAAAGCACCTGCTTTTCGTGTGCGGACACTACGAAGGAATAGACGACCGCGTGAGACAGCTTCTGAATCCGGAAGAAATTTCGATCGGAGATTATGTCCTCACCAACGGCGCGCTTTCGGCAGCCGTTGTGACCGACGCCGTGGTTCGCCTTATTCCAGGCGTCCTCGGAGGAGATGGAGCCACCGAAGACGAGTCCTTTGAAACCGGACTGCTCGAGTACCCGCAGTACACACGCCCGGAAGTATACCGCGGGCTACGTGTGCCCGAGATACTCCAGAGCGGAGACCACAAAGCCGTGGCAGAGTGGAGACGCTTGCGCGCCGTCGAGCTGACGCGCGAACGGCGTCCGGATCTGGCGGAACAGTTCAGGACCGCCGCATCAGAGGAACTGCGCAAAACAGACAATAAAATCTAAAACCGGCGGGAGCGGATCCCCTGCACCGGACACCCCGGCAGACCCGCCCCGCCTACATAGAAGATGGTTCGCGACGCTCTTATGACGTCGCAGCCGGGAGCAAAAAAATGAGCAACGTAGTTGACCAGATAACAGCCGAAAACCTTAAAAGCGATATTCCGCAGTTTGAAATCGGCGACAGCGTCAAGGTTTCAATTAAAATCAAGGAAGGCGACAAGGAGCGCATTCAGGTATACGCGGGAACGGTAATCGCCCGCGACGGCGCAGGAGCAAACGAGACCTTCACGGTCCGAAGAATTTCGTTCGGAGTCGGCGTGGAAAAGGTATTTCCCGTAAACTCCCCCTACATCGAAAAGGTGGAAGTGGAACGCTCTTCGCACGTGCGCCGTGCAAAACTCTACTACCTGCGCGACCTCCGTGGCAAGAAAGCACGCCTCCGCGAGCGCCAGGGATGACGCGCCGGGCATTCCTGCCGCGGCGGGAATGCTCGAGTTTGAGAAAAACGTCTGGAATGATTCCCCGTCGGCCATTGTAGCCGGCGTAGATGAGGCCGGACGCGGACCGCTTGCCGGGCCGGTGTTTGCCGCAGCGGTCTCAATGGGGCCTGAAGTCGCCGAAAGGATGATTTCAGGCCCTCTTTGCGGTCTTACTGACAGCAAGCGTCTGTCCGAAAAAGACAGAAACAGGTTCTTCGAAACAATTACCGGCTCCGGATGCATATACTTCTCCGCCGGCAAGGCGGATCCAGAGGAAATTGATTCAATTGACATAAGACGAGCAACCATCCTCGCCATGAAAAGGGCGCTGCTCGGGCTTGAATGCGGGCTTCCGGACATGGTTCTCGTCGACGGGCTGCCGGTTCCCGGACTTCCCTCCCCTTCGAGAGCCATAGTAAAGGGCGATTCTCTCAGTTTCCTTATCGCCGCCGCCAGCGTTGTGGCGAAGGTCAGCCGGGACAGATTTATGGCGCAGCTCGACGCGCAGTACCCGCAGTACGGTTTTGCCGTGAACAAAGGATACGGCACTGCCGCGCATCTTCGCGCACTTGCGAAGTTCGGCCCGAGCCCGGTGCACCGCAGGAGCTTCGCGCCGGTTGCCATGTCAATGCAGCCCACGCTCGGCCTCTGAGCGACAGCGGATCAATCTCTGGCAACGGTCAGCGCGTAAACCCTGCCCGCCCCGGCTTTCTTCAGCGCCTTCGCGCACTCCGACAAAGTCGCCCCTGTCGTCATAACGTCGTCCGCCACCAATATTGTCTTACCGTATACGAAATCGGCCATGAAATCGGGCACGGCAAACGCTCCTCTGACATTTTCATGCCTGCGGCGCGAATTCATTTCCGTCTGAGTCGGCGTATTCCGGGTTCGAATGAGCGCACCGTTCATAAGAGCAATCCCGGCCACGACGGACAGCTCCTCTGCCAGAAGCCCGGCCTGATTGTACCCGCGGCTGCGGAGCCTCGAAGGGAACAATGGCACAGGACACACCGCATCCACCCGGTCCTCTCCCCAGTTTGCGTAGAAACAGCCCCCCGCCAATTCCGCCAGCTCCCTTGCCAGCCAGACCGCGCCGCGATACTTGAACGCGTGAACCATGTCGCGCACAGGCCCGGAAAACCATGCCGCGCTCCGCGCCATGTCATAGTCGGGCCGGTCCTCCGCACAGGCGCCGCAAACGAAATCCGCCTCGCCGGACGCAGCAGCCGCCCTGCCGCAAACGCGGCATATGCCGGACTGCGGACGCAGCTCAACGGAAAGACGGCATTCACGGCACAAAAACTCCCCGTCCGACAAAGCACCGCACGAAACGCATCTCCGCGGCATTATCAGATCTCCAACGGCGGAA
>CASEAR010000102.1 GCA_949285835.1 uncultured Verrucomicrobiota bacterium
CAATCGTTACTCGTCAGCAATCCTGTAATCGGAACAACCGATTTCCGTCCACATCACTCATTTCATTCGGTGTCCATGCAAATGAACAATAGAAAACGGTCTCTGAATGCTACGGTGTCTTTTCTATTTGACAAACTGCGACACACCCGCCGCCTCATTTTACTTGCATTTCGCATCCCGTTCTGGCCAACGTCCACATCCAGATAGAGACCGACAATCCGTCCGTAAATCCTGCCGGCGGCTTTTTCGTTCCCGTGCGGAGAAATCTGCGCCTGGTGGGCGGCGGCGTACGTTTTATTATGTCGATTCGTTCGCTTCTGCGTTCCCCTGACCTGATTCGCCGGGAGTGCCGTTTTCCGGAACGCCTGCGGCGTCATCGGGAAGCTCCAGACCGCCCACGGCCTTGTACAATGCCACAGCCTGAGTGGAAATGGATGCCCGGTTGTCGAGGACGGACTGCTGTGCCGAAAGATAAGTCTGCACGCGTCCAAGCACATCAGAATACTCGCATTCGCCGTTCTCATACAGCAGGAAAGACGCATTCATGGCCCTTTGCGAATAGCCGAGGGCTTCTTCCAGAAGCCTGCCGCGGCCGCGTTCCATCCCGAGGCTGCAAAGCGCCGATTCGACTTCCGATACGGCGGAGACCACCTTTTCGGTATATGCCAGCGAGGCTTCTTCGGCGGCTTCCTCCGCCATGCGTACCCGCGTCTTGAGCCTGCCACCATAGAACAGCGGCACAGAAAGAGCCGGCCCGAATCCAAATGTCTTTGGTATTGCGCTCCAGCTTGAGAGCGAATCCGCGGATGCGCCGAGATTGCCCGTAATCGTAAGTCTGGGGAACCGGTCAGCCTCAGCCACGCCGATACTCGCGACCGCGGCATGGAGCCCGGCTTCGGCAATCCTTATGTCTGGACGCCTGCGGAGCATTTCCGACGGCACCGACTCCGGAATCACCTTCGGCACCGGAACAGGAGCAGAGGCGGACAACACGTCTGCAAGCTCTCCCGGGTAACGGCCCGTCAGTACCTCCAGCGCATACTGGCGCACTTTAATCTGAGACTCCAGTTCGGGGAGTTGGGCCTCCGCGGAAAGCTCTTGCGCCATGGCGGCATTTTCATCCATGGCAGTAGACATCCCCGCCGCACTTCTGGATTTCTCGATCTTGTGCATTTCAACACTTATCTGGAGATTCGAGCAGGCAATAACGTATTCTTCCTGAAGCCGGCGCAGCTCAATGTATCCAGACGCAATTTCCGAGCAAACTGACAGTCTGGCGTCAGCGAGCGAATATCCGGCAGCCTCGTATTCCGCCAGCGAGACTTCCAGACCGCGGCGCAGGCCGCCGAAAAGATCCGGCTCCCAGCCGGCATCCAGGCTTGCGCCGTACATGGTGTCGGACGGCGTTCCGGCGTGACGCCGCTCCGTGCGGGAGACCGACGCCGACGCATCCAGCGAAGGCCACAGATCCGCTCCTGTTTCGGCCACGGCCAACCGCGCCTGCACGACTCTGGAATACGCCTGACGAACCGACAAATTGCTCCCGGCGCCCTCATTTACAAGCCGCTCCAGAACAGGATCGCCGAAACTTTCCCACCACGCCTTGTCCAGAGATGTACTCCCGACATCATCAACACGCTCCGAAAACTCCGCCGGGAACCCCTCCTGATTGGCGGGACTTGTATAGTCCGGGCCCAGAAGGCATCCGCCGCACAAAACAAGAACGCACACCGGAGCTGCTGAAAACACATAATTCCTTCCCATATACATCTCCTCCTACTCGTAGTGCAAAGCGTCTATGGGATTGAGCCTCGACGCCCTCCAGGCCGGATAAAATCCAAACACAATTCCGATGGATGCCGAGACCAGCGCCGACAAAACAACGGCAAAAAATGATGGGGAAACCGGCCACCCGTTCACAGATGAAATTATCTCCGAGGCGGCCCGCCCGCACAAAATGCCGAAAATTCCGCCCAGCAGGCACAATATCAGCGATTCTACGAGAAACTGCACGAGAATATCGCTGCTTCTCGCCCCGACGGCCATGCGCAGCCCGATCTCGCGGGTGCGCTCCGTCACGGACACGAGCATGATATTCATTATGCCGACGCCGCCGACGACCAGAGATATCAACGCGACCACAAGCAGAAGCCCTGTCATCAGCTCTGTTGTGGACGTGAGCGTGGAGAGGAGCTCCGACATGTCCCGAATCTCAAAATCATCCTCTGCGCCGGACTTTATACGGTGGCGCAGCCGCAGCAGTTCGGCGATTTCCGAAGTGGCAGATTCGATGGCGTCAGCCGAAACCGCGGACGCAGATATGGCGTTGATGTTGTTGAACCGTATCGGCATGAGGTAATTTTCGGTCTGAGAAGCATCGCGTGCGGGGTACAGCTCCACTTCACTGAGCGAATAAACATCGCCCCTTGAGTACTCGGTTGAAACAGAAGAGGTGGATGCGGTGCCGCCGCTGCGCGACAGTCTGTTGCGCATGGTGGTCCAGGGGATCACGATGTTGTCGTTCTGATCCATCCCCATGAGGTTCGCCCCTTTGGGAGAAAGCACTCCACAAACGGTGAAAATCACATTGTTGAGCCGCACTTGGCTCCCCACCGGGCTCTCGTCTCCGAAAAGCTCATCCGCAACAGTCTTTCCGATAACACATACGCAGGCGGACACTGCCACGTCTCTTGCGGAAAAAGGTTCGCCGTCCGAAACGGTCCACTCGTTTACATCGAAATACATTTCGCTTCCGGATTCCACGCGCTGCGGGCTCCAGTTCTTGTTTCCGTAGACGATTTGTATATCCGTTCCCCTCACGACAGGCGTGGCGCTCCTGACCGAAGGGCACTCTCTTATTATGGCCTCGCAGTCTTCGCTTGTAAGCGTCACTCCCGTGCCAGCGCCGGTGCTCACTCCGGCCTTCTCGATCGCATATGGGAACACCATAAGAATATTCGATCCCATATTCGATATCTTTTCCGCAATCTGCTTGGCGGCTCCGTTGCCGATTTCCATCATTGTTATGACGGCCGCGATGCCGATAACTATACCCAGCATCGTGAGAAACGTGCGCATCAAATTGCGCCTCAGCGCATTGAACGCAGTATACACCGATTGAAACGAAATCCTCATTGGACTCCTTTCGATTCAGAAAATCCTCCGTCCATAACCAATCCGTCCCGTATGTGTATAGTCCGGTCGGCATAGCCGCAAACCTCCTCGTCGTGGGTGACAAGAACTATCGTAATCCCGTCCTCACGGTTGAGCCGCCTGAACATTTCCAAAATTTCCACGGTCGTCACCGAATCCAGATTACCGGTGGGTTCGTCGGCAAACAGTATCGACGGCCGGTTTACAAGCGCTCTGGCTATGGCTACGCGCTGCTGCTGTCCGCCGGACAGCTGGGAAGGGTGATGGTTCATCCTGTCACCGAGTCCGAGACGCTCCAGAAGTTCGCAGGCATATAATTTTGCCGCCTTCCTGTCGCAAGCGCTGCGGCGGTATTCAAGTGGCATCATAACGTTGTGCAGGGCGGAAGTCCTCGGCAGGAGGTTGAAGTTCTGGAAGACGAACCCTATTCGGGAGCCTCTGATATCCGCGCGTTCGGAGGAAGTCAAATGCGTAACATCCTGCCCGTCCAGAAAGTACTCTCCGCCGCTTGGGTCGTCAAGGAACCCGAGTATATTCATTAGCGTAGACTTTCCCGACCCGGACGCTCCCATCAAAGCCACGACCTTGCCGCGCTCCACAGAACACGTGACGCCGCGAAGCACGGGAACCTCTTCGCCGCCGCCCAGATGATAAGTTTTCGTAATATTTTTCAGCTCAATAACATTCACTGCGACTCTCCCCCGATCCGTACCGATCAGTGTCCGCCGCGGCGCGGCGGCTTCGGCATATTGGGCATGAACGGATTATTTTCCCCTTCATCTTCAGCCGGTTTCTCAGCGGCAGCCGCCCCGGAAACGACGCCCGCAACAGCCTTCATTCCCTCCCGAATCCCTTCGCCTTCCACCGCCGCCATCCTGCCGTTGTCAAGCAGCACCTTGACAATGCGCGGAGTCAGCGCGCCTGAATCATCCAGAACATAAATCATACCCTCGCCCTCACCGGCTGCAATGCGTCCCGCCCCGGACGGACGCCACCTGAGCACGCGGGACGGCACCGTCAGCGCTCCGTCCGCACGGCTGACCTCAAACTGCACGTTTGCAGTCAGATACGGCAGAAGCATATTGTCAAAATTCTCGGTATCCACTTCCACCGTGTATGTAACGACGTTGGACGTCATTACTGCATTAAGCCGCACCCGCCGCACAACTCCCGTAAACGTCATATCCGGGAACGCATCCACAGTATACGATACCGGCATGCCGGCCTTTATCCCGCCGATGTCCGCCTCGTTCACCGAAACCCATATCTGCAGACGTGACAGATCCTCCGCGACAAGGAAAAGGGACGATGCCGACATGCTGGAAACGACCGTCTGCCCGAGATTGACCCTGCGGTCAATAACGACCCCGTTTACCGGGGACGATATGGTGCAGTACCCCAGATTGCGCTCCGCCTTCTCCACTCCCGCCTGTGCCTCCACAACCTGAGCCTCCGCCTGAAGCACCTGGGACGTCGCGACCTCCACCCCTGCGGAAGCGACCTCGAACTCTGCCTGATAGTCGTCATAAGCGCTTTGGGAGAGCGCATCCCCGACTCCTATCCTGGTGGCCCTCTCCCAGCTCCTGGACGCGTTCCTCAGTTCCGCTTCGGCCTGCGTCAGCTGCGCCTTGGCGGCTACCACCTCCGCCTTCGCCCTGCCGAGTGTCGCTTTGGCCACGTTCAAGTCCGCCAGATACGTCACATCGTCTATGCGAGCGAGAACCATCCCGTTCGTAACGACGGAACAGTAGTCGATCTCCTGCCCGTCCGTATCTTCCCCAAACGAAAGTATCTGCCCGGAAACCTGCGCGCCCACATCCACCAGCTCTACGGGTTCAATTGTCCCCGTCGCGGCAATCGTCATCACAACGCTTCCGGTGCGCACCGGCTCCGTCACATACGCCGTGCCGCCCTGCCCGCCCCCCTCGCCGAAGCATCCGGACAGAACAACCAGACTCGCACCGAACACACATAAACTCACTCTTCTGAACATACGGCCCCTCCACTAAACGCAATCTCGACTTCAATACCGTCTCGAATTTATCTTCAGCATACTGAATATATATTCATTCAGTCAAGAAATAATTTTGCGCATTTTATTCCGCTCTTCTGCAATCCCGGGAAAACGGCGGAATCCGCATCCGGGATATGCCTCATTCATGCCCGCCGCCGGGGCTTTCCGCTTGGAAAAACAATTGCGACGACGCAGAGCGGACGGAATCTCTATGTTTTCGCTGCCCGCCTCTCTGTACCAGACGCCGCCGGACGGGCTGAATCGGCGCCGAACAATTCCGGCCCCGCTTTTGGGAACCGCGTGCCTTCCGCATGACGCGTTTTCTGCACAACATTTACAACGTCCTCTCATTAACGTATGATAGCTGCGTATATGTGGAAAACAGATTCTATGAAAATTACGACTCAATCGGATATCGCCCGCATAGTCGGAGTATCGCGCATAACGGTTCACAGGGCCCTGAACGGCAAGGGTTCGGTGGATCCTGATACGCTGATGAAAATTCGGAAGGCGGCCGACAAATACGGATACCACCCAAACGCGATGGCCAGAGCAATATGCAGCAGGCAGAGCCCGATTGTCAGTGTGGCGCTGCTTAACTCGTTTGTCAGCGGGGCGGAACTGACAAACATCCCGTATTTCGAAGTCCTGATGGGAATAGACAGCGCTTTGCGGAGCAGACGCGGGATAATGTTTCTTGCCGGAATGACGAACGATAGAAACAATGCGTCGAGACTCTTCTCCGAAAACTGGACGGACCGGGCTATTGTTGTCGGCAGCATACCGGAAAAAATGCTGCAGGATCTGAAACGGCTCTGTACCCGCATAGTGTTCGTCGAAACCAACGACTGGCTGGAATTTGACTGCATAAGGCGCGACGAGGAACACGCCGGGAGATTGCTGGCACGCAAATTGATGGAGAGCGAGCCCGAAGGTGTTTTGGGGTGGATTGACAATCCGGCCGGCTCAGGACGCAGGACGCACTTTAACGCAAAGGAAAACCGGCACGGCTTCGCAAAAGAGGTGCAGCAAGCCGGCAGGAAAGTCGCATTCCTCGAAATTGCACGCGGAGGAACCGTGCTCTCAAACGATGACGGGAAGATGAACGTACTGCACGAAAATGACTCATACCTCACCGCACGCGACGACGCTGCTGTAAATGAGTTCCTCAAAACATGCACTGGAATCGGTTCCGGGGATATGGTTCTTGTGAACTGCTTCCGGCTGAAATCGGCCAAACTCGGAAAATCAGCCGGTACGGATTACAGCCTCGGCTGCTGCAACGACTCTACAATGGCGTCGCAGTTCCTTCCGGATCTTGGAAGAGTGGGATTCGACAGATTTTTGCTTGGAAGCACTGCGGTGGAAATGCTCATGGATTCCGACGCCCCGACAGCGTCAAGAAAGCTGCGCGGTGAATGGATTCCCGGGGCGACAATGCGCGGAGGCAGGTAATCTGCGGGCAATCCTGAGGAAAGCCTTCAATTAGCTGCGGCCTCATGAGCATACGCCAAACACTGTGGGGAACTGGCGCTTTCCGACCGAAGAATGCCGTTATACCCGTTTGAAAAAAATACTGCCTGCATGCCCGGCATTTTCCGCAGCATTCCGCCGGCGCTGCAGCCCGGATAAAAGCAGAATCCGTTGCCATGGACAGGCAGCATGGACGCCGGCGCCACCGAACGGCCTCAACGACTGGCGGATCAGCCGCACAGACAAGGCACGGGCAGGCCGCCGTCAGACGTTTAATTCCTGCAGAAGCCTCTCCGCCGCGGCACGTGCGGATATGCCAGAAATATCAAAACTTTTTTCTCTGCCCGTACACCCGGACGAAAGCTTCACGGAACGCGCGGACAAGCCCAGAAGCTCCGCTATGAATCTGCACAGCTCCGCGTTCGCCTTTCCATCCGCAGGAGGAGCCTTCACCTTTATTTTGACGGAGTCCCCCTGAAGCCCGCATATACATGAACGCGACGACCGTGGCACCGCATGCACACGGAGCCTGCAATCCGCATCACCGGCAGGAACTATCCACACAGGAAGACCGGATTCATCTGCACGGAAATTTTTCATCATAAAACCCTTGCGCCCCCGATTTTCCTGTTTTTTAACCCGACTTCAAACGAGAAGGAGCGCCCCGTTCCTCTCACGAGAACAAAGCCGTTGAAAACGCCGGACTGCCCATCAGTGTTCACCGTGGAAATTTTCATGCCGCCCTTAATCCAGGCTGCGGAAAACTTCATCAGCGGCAGTTGGCCGCCGCCATACGGTTTCACGAACACTTTCACCGATGCGCCTTCGTCGCCGTTCGAAGTGTCGCTGGAAATTATCAGCACCACCTTCACAGGAAACATTCCGGCGCAATTAACCGAAGAGGCCATGTCCGTTTCCGGGATACGATCCTCTGCCTCCAGATCGTAAACACCTGTAACGAGATTCGTACTTGAGCCGCCCAGAAGCATTTCGATCGATTCCATGTCTGCGGATGCCGCTGCAGAGAAAGCGGACTGATTCGTATTCGAGCCGTCTGAACGCGCCGGCACGGAAACGCTCATCCCCAGCACCGGCCCCGCGAAGGCGGCGCCGTCTGCTATCGTCAGACATCCCACCTCGGTAGTCCGGCGTTCTTTGCCCGCAGCACCACGCGGACTTTCACGTCCATTTCCAGTTCTCACCGGACACCCGGACATTGCCGCAGCGGCGGAAAGCACCAACGTCCTCTCGGAGTCCGGATCAATGCCAGTTATAACTGCGATATCGCCGCCATTTTCCCGCACGGCGGCGGCACGCAATGCAACGAATTCCCTGTCCGGCACGCCTTCGCCGCAATCCAAAAGCGCGACAGATGGCTTATCTTCTCCTGCTCCGGCATCTACCAAAAATACAATATCCGACAGATCGCCGCAGGACGTCCCATCCGCCATGAATGAGGTTATCATGGGAACTCTCAGCGTCGCTGCTCCAAGAAGAGAAAACTTCCTTTGTATGCGGCGCATATGACTTGAATACAGGTGTTCGAGAAATTCTTTCTGCAGTTCGATCCGAATCGGATTTTTCGCCGCTTCAGCCGCGTCAGGAAGCGGAACATATATCCCGGCGGCTTCAGCCTTTTCACAAAATCTGCCGGAAAGGAACATTGCCGTACCAGCATGCGGATCTTCGGAATCCGTGAGAAACGCGCCTGTGTCGCGATACTTGCTTTCCGGCGATGAAACATAATCTGCAAGCCACCTGTTCCATTCTTCAAGGAATGACTTGCGGAAAAACTCCGGAAGCATTACCCAGTCTGAATTCCACATTCTGTCGAACCAGTCGCTCTCGAATCCCCACACGGCAAAAACGGGATCCTCGCACCGCATCTTCCCCGATTCCGGATTAAAGGCCCTGCCCCACTCGTGTACGCGGCTTGAAATCACAATTTCAAGCCGCGGATCCCATGCTCTGGCGAGCATCACGTCGGCCCCCGGTGCAGCGGAAGAGACAGCCTCTCGCCACAACGCATCGGTGGACTGATCCGCAAAACGTATGGAATCCACCGGCAAAGCCGGAAACATGTTGGGGCGGATAACGTCCGCCCATATCCTGACCGACGATCTCCGGCATGCAGACAGGAACGCATCGTAAAATACGCACTCTGCGTCATTATGAGCAGTATAAGAAGTCAGCGGAGGAATACTGTCCACCTTCACGATCCCCACACCGGCCGCCGCGGCGCATCCCGCCAATTTCTCAGCGAGGGCCCTAGCTTCCGCCGCATCTTCCGGGATATCTCCCTTTAAAAGCGCGTCGAGAGGAACGCATACCGCACTCAAAAAGTTTTCACCCGACATCAGACGGCCGCCAACCGCCATAACAAATTCATCGGTTTTAATTTCCGGAGGCCGATTCAGGCAACCGTCCCAACCCGACGCATACGGCTGAAAAACAAAACAGAGCAGCGACGTCAGAAAAACATAACCCCCACGCAAAACATTTGTCTTCATTCGCCTCCCCGCTTCTCATCACATCCGCGGCCCATCCTGTCTTTGACGTAGAACAGAAAAATAAGACCGCCGGCAGACGCCCACACCGCCAAAGTAAAAAACATCAGCAAAGAAAGAGCCGCCGATTCAGACGCCCCTACGCCGATCTCCGACATAAGCGTGAGCATTATGTTCTCCCGCACTCCGACCCCGCCCGGAGTCAACGGCACGGAGGCAAGCACGTTGGTCACCGGCGTAACGGCGAGGAGCTCTCCCAGCGAAACACTCATCCCTATGGACCTGCTCAGAATAAAATAACAGCAGACGTCGGCAAAATGATTCAGCAGGGACAGCGCAAACACAAAGACCGACGCCGACGGATGTATCAGACAAAACCTGAACGTCCTCCACAGTCTGACGATCCCCTCTACGGCCTTCTCCGAAAAGCTGCCGCTGCGCGGCTTGTACCGTTCCGCCAGCTTCCCCCAGTCCGCAAGCAGCAAAACAGCCAGGACAACAGCAGCAGCAAAAGCGGCGGCAAAAATTGCGCTTCTCAAAAAAGAAAGCACTGTATTCTGCGCGAACAAATCGCTTTTGACCAGACATACCGTCACAATGAAGACGGCCAGTCCCAGAAAACCAATGAACCTCTCAGCTGCAATCGAAGCGACGGCATCCATCCCGCGCCCGGGGCACTGCCGCGCGGCAAACGCCGCTTTGATCACATCTCCACCGAGAGCTCCGGGTCCGAGCATATTGAAAAAGTGTCCGGCCGCATACAGTTTTATGCACTCGCCGGCGTCTATCGGGAGCCTGAGTATCCTCAGAAGAAGATACCACCTCGCGGCACCGCAGAGAAGCGACACACAGAAGAACAGAACCCCTGACGCCAGCAGCAGCGGACGCCCTTTTGCTAGCGCCAACGTATCAGCAACGCGCCCGATGCCCCCCGCGCGCCACATCAGCACCGCAAAAAGCAATGCCACGAGAACGCCCCCGACCAGAGGCACAGACTTTTTCAGCCAGGCATTCAAGTCTGAAGATCTGCTCCGGCAAATGCCGTAAACGACAAAACGACAAACAGGATCCCGAGGCACATGACGGCGCTGTTAAACGCCGCCGCACGGCGCGGATTGCTCCATACAAAAGAAATGTTATCCCGTAGCATCCACGGCCACGCGATATAGCACATGCCCGCCACCGCCATAATATAGGCGACCGCCAATACGGCGTAGCGCCACGGCGACGGGTGCCACGCTGCCGCCGAAATAAGCGGGGTGGGCAGCAACGCAAGAACCCCGCCCGCCGCACGGCACGAAAGCAGATCCGGGAGAAGAAGCCATACGGCCGCAACGGAAATCGGGAACAACACCGATATGTACGGGCGCACCGGAATAAGGAACCCGAGCGGCATTATGTAAAGCCACAGGTAAGACCATCCCAGAGCCAGCACCGTCAGCACCGCGGCGGACGCCTTGTCCCTCGGAAACGCCGTAAAAAGCTTCCGCGCCGCGGCGGGTCTCAGAAGAGAGAAAACAGACACAACCAGAAACGCCGTCCCGAGCAGAAATGATATTCCCGGCAGATCCGGATAGTCCGGAGTCAATGTAGTCATAAAAAACCTTCCTGCAGCAAAACCGTCAGTTATCGAATCCCATCCAGAAAACAAATGCATCTTTTCTGGTCAAATCGTCGTCTTTGTCCAAAGCATGAGCATAGTCCAGCCTGATCGGGAATCCGGCAAAATCCAGCCTTATCCCAGCGCCGATGCTTGAGGCGAACTCGCCGAAATCAAAATCGTACGGATCCTCCCAGACGTTGCCTATGTCATAAAAAGCTGCGATCCTCACGAAACGTCCGAGCGGAATTGTATACTCGACGGACGCCTGAAACATGGTCTGCCCGCCGTACGGCCTGTGATTGCGGTGCCCGGGATCCTCGCCCACAGGGACAACCTTCGGGCCGATGTCCCTGTACTTGAAACCGCGCACATAACGTCCGCCGCCCAGAAAATACCGGTTGGCGATCGGCACTTCATCGTCATCAAACGTGTCTATAACCGATCCTCTGGCATAAAACGCCAGCACATGCTTGTCAAAAACTCCGATATATTTGCGCCAGCGCAGGTCAAGCTCATACATATCGTAGTCACTGCCGAAGATGGCGTTGTAGATTTTGGCGGACCCCACGGCGCGGGCGCCGGATGTGGGGACAACAGGATTATCGCGGGTGTCGTACGTCCACGACAACTTCATGGAACCGAGCAGGTACCCGTCATCCTCGTCCGTGTAGCGGTATATTTTGTCCGGATCGTCCCAGACATAAAACTCGCCGCCGATAACATCGTCGATGGAAACATGCTCGATGTTGTAGGAGAGGCCTACGCGGCCGACCCATGGAACATGCTTCGACACGCCGACTTCCAATCCGCCCTTCCTCTCGTCGTACTCGTTGAACTCCCTGTTGCGGATGTAGGCGTCCACCGACAGCGACAAGCGACGGTCCAGAAACCACGGCTCCGCAAAGGACGCTTCAAGATCCGTGGAATCAGAGCTGACCTGAAAACTCAGACGCGCTTTCTGGCCCGCACCCCGGAAATTCTTGAAATTCATTATGTCGAAGTTGCTCTGCGAAATTTCAAAGAACCCGATCAGATGGTCAACGCTGGAAAATCCGATGCCGACCATCAGAGAACCGGTCTCCTGCTCTTTCAGCTCATACACGAGATCGCGCTCCGCTGGATTTCCGACCTGACGGCTGAAATGCCTCACCTCGCTGAAAAATCCGAGGTTGTTCAGCCTTCTCTCCGATCTGGAAGCCGAGACCTCGTCATAAATATCCCCCGGATTAAGCGTTATCTCCCTGCGTATTACCTTGTCCTTGGTGGATGTATTCCCGCGGATCACTATGTCGCGGACGCGCACAATATCGCTTTCCTGCACGGTAAACAGCACATTTACCACGCCCTCGTACTGCTCGCTCGGGATGTATGTGCTTGTCACTGACGTGTCAATATACCCGCGCGACGTAAAGTACGAACGCAGCCACTCTCTCGCCGAATCAAGCCGAGCCAGTCCCGCATTCTCACCGCTCCTGAGCGGAAGACCTCTTAACAGAGAGTCGACGCTGAACAGCGTAACGCCTTCTATGGTTATCCCGCCGACTTTATAGAGCCTGCCTTCCGTGACGTCAAAGCTTATGTGCCGTTTGTTGCCGGAAACGCTTATCAAAGGCTCCGAAACTTCCGCATCAAGATAACCGGCGTCAAGGTACTGCCGTCTTGCGTCCGCCCTCAGTATCTCAAGTTCAAACTCGCCCACACGCTTCTGGGAGAACCAACCCACTGGATCCCACCACGGCCGCTGTCCGCTGACCCGCCGCAGATCGGAGTCTGAAATAACCTCGTTGCCTTCAAATTTTATCAGGCCGACCTTCTGCTTGACGCCCTCATCCACAGAGAACACGACTTTCGCGAATTGAGGCATCTCTGGTTCAAGGACGATCTTCCCGGAGATTTTCACGTTGTAATAACGGTCTTCAAGATATGCCTTCCTCAAACGCTCCGCGGCGGCTGAAACAATATCGTCTCCAACGTAATCGCCCGCTTTAAGTCCGAGTTTCTCCAGCGCCGTCTTGTTCCTGAAATGCTTGACTCCGTCGCAGGAAGGATCCTCCGACAATATCGGACGGCCTTCAACCAGAAACGTCAGCACCGACCCGTCTGGCTCATGCCCGATATTAACTCCCACGTAAGAATAGCGCTCCGAAGCTATTATGTTCCTTATGTCGGCCGAGACGATCTCGGATCTGGTCTTCTGCCCGCTGCGCACTGATACGAGCGAGAGGACATGCTGCTCGTCAACAGGCACCTCGCCGCGCACTTTCACCCTCACGTCCGAAATGGTGAACTCACCGTTTTCCGCACCGGAAGCGAATGAGACCCCGGCCAGAAAAACAACGGCTGCCGCTGCGAATAAAAGCGACTTCTTCATTTTTCAACCCCTTCTGCAGAAAAAACATCCCCGGGACCACGCGTATCCGTATTCTCCGCCGCCCCATACGCTGCATTCACTTTGTCAAGCACCGCAAAAAAAGGAAATCCGCTGACCCCGTACTTTTGCATGAGCGATGCGGCGGGCTGCGACGACGTATCCGTACAGTCTATTTTAAGCGGCACAAACCGCTCCATGGCGGAAGCCACTTCGCTGTCGCTGAACGTCGTCCGTTCCATATCACGGCACACTGTGCACCACTGCGCCGTAAAGTAAAGCAAAATCGGTTTCCCGGAGGATCCGGACTCCGCGAACGCCGCCGCCGCATCCGTGAACCACTGTTCACCGTCGCCGCCGCGCGGCCCTCCCCACGGCAGGGCCTCCGCCGCATATCTGACGGCAAAAAGCATGAAAAGAATTCCGAAAACGGCCTTTACCCGGTTCATCCACATCCCCGGCTTGGGGAATCTCGCAATTCCGGAAGCCACAAACGGCCACGGGGCCCCCATCCCGGCGCCTAGAATAAACGGCAGAATCGCACCGGCCACAGGACGCCCTTCATGAGACAGCGTCGCTGCCAGAACAAGCGTCCATACAAGCACCGGAGCCACGCACGCCCCAGACATTACGGCGGACGCGGCGCCCAATCCGAATGCCAGAGAAAACCTGGCCGCCGCACGCCCTGAATCCCGGCGTCTCCCGGCAGTTCCGAGACGGCGGCCCAGCGAAGAAAAATCGACACGAATCACGTCGAAGCAGGCCAGCCCGAGCACAAAGAAAAGCAGAGCGACAGCATAGTTGAAAAAAACAAATGAGCGCAATCCGCCGAATGCAAGTATACCTGCGGAGGCGAGCACCCCGAGCGTCCCCCAAGCCGCCATTATGCCCGCGCCGAAACAACATCCGGTGAGCCATGCCCCGGCTCTGGAGACCGCGCCCGACGCCCCCAGACCCATGATCGCTATGTTGACGGGCACCATCGGGAGCACGCACGGCGTAAGATTCAAAGCCGCCCCGCAGAAAAACACCACCAGCGCAAGCGCAAAATATCCCCAAGTCCCGAAAATCCGGACGAGAGGATTGCCCTGCTGCTCCTCCCCGCTCAGGAATCCGGCAAATTCCCCGGCGTCCATGTATGCAAATGAAGAACGCACCGCCTCCGGCCATTCTGCCGGCGTTCCCGCGACGGAAACAGAACCCGGTGACGCCGCCGCGTCCCCGGACACCGCAAATTCCTTCGTCTCAGGCGCCAGACAGACATCCCCGAGACACATGCTCCAGACGACCTTCACCCTGCTGGCGCCGTCCGGCAGCGGGTATCGGAGCGAGAACCTGCCGCGATACTTTTCCGTTTTTTCCGTTCCCGGCTCCGGATGCATCTCCACCGCCGCGCCGTCCTCTCCGATTCCTTCGACCCTGACGGCGTCCGGACTCACGTAAGCCCCCGCCCCGACATAAAAGCAGAGCTCGACGCTTCCTCCGGAAAATTCCGCGTGGACAGACGATTCCGGAACGGCAGCAGGCAGTTCGCTCACACCGGCCGCACCCCCGGACGAATACGCCGGATATCCCTCTGCGAACGCATACGCCACGCCGGAAAAAAACGCGGCGCACGAGAAAAATACCCGGAACGGCAAACTTTTTATCGCAAGAGTCATTACGGACATAGTATTCCGGCAGAATATACGGCGCCCGCGAAGCAGCGCCCGGCCGTTATATGAGATTCGTCAAGTTCTGACCGCAGCTCCTATCCAGCTTACGAGCGACGACACCTGCACGCGTTCCTGCTCCATGCTGTCGCGGCGGCGGACGGTTACCGTATCATCGTCCAGCGTTTCGAAGTCCACCGTCACGCAAAACGGCGTCCCGACCTCATCCTGCCTGCGGTACCTCCTGCCTATGGCCCCGGACTCATCCCAGAAGCAGTTCCATTCCTTCCGGAGAAGCTTGTATATCTCGCGGGCTTTTGCGTAAAGCTCCGGGCGGTTCTTGACGAGAGGCAGAACCGCGGCCTTTATCGGAGCGATCGCCGGATGCAGCCGCATCACCGTACGGACGTCTGGCTTGCCCTTGGAGTCGGTAAGGGTTTCTTCGTCGTACGCATTGCAGAGAATCGCCAGCGCAAGCCTGTCGGTGCCTGCAGACGGCTCAATCACGTGAGGCACGTAGCGTCCCTCGAACAGCCCTGCACAGAAGGCCTTGGCCTCATCGAGACTCTTCCCGCGCAGTATGCACGCAGACACCGTCCTCTGCTCAAACATCTGTTTTGCGCCTTCATCCATGGCGGACACTGCCGCCTTCAGATGGTCGTCAAATACCTCCATGCTCTTGCCCGAGAACTTCTGATGCTGCGAAAGGTCAAAATCCGACCTGGCAGCAATGCCCTCAAGCTCCTGCACGCCGAACGGGAACTCGTACTCGATGTCAACGCAGGCGCGGGCATAATGGGCAAGCTCGTCTCCCTTCTGCCAGTAGAGGTGAAGGGCCTCAGACGGCAGACCTATCGAACGGTACCACTTGAGCCTCTGTTCCACCCAGTACCGGTGCCAGACCTCCCACCCCCAGTCCTGCTGCGGCTCGCCGTCCAGATCCGGGTTGTCCGCCATTGTCACCACATGTCCGTAAATCAATTCGACAGCTTCATCCGGGCGTATGAAGAACTCAAGCTCCATCTGCTCGAATTCCCGGGACCTGAACGTATAATTCCGGGGATTGATTTCATTCCTGAAACTCTTGCCGGACTGTGCCACGCCGAACGGAACGGATCTGCGAGAAGTCGCATAAATATTAAGGAACTGCGTAAATATCGCCTGCGCAGTCTCGGGGCGCAGGTACGTCGCAGAAGACTCGTCCTCCACCGGCCCGACATGCGTCTTGAACATGAGGTTGAACGACCTCGGCTCGGTAAGGTTCGCAGATCCGCACTGGAGGCATTTAACCCCCTCCGGAAGCTCCCATCCGCCGTCCTTCTGGACAAGCTTTGCACCCTGCTCTTCGCAAAGCTGATCCGCACGGTAGCGCTTTTTGCAGTCCTTGCAGTCCACCATCGGGTCCGCGAACCCGGAGGCATGACCGGAGGCCTGCCAGACGCGGGGATGCATTATTATCGTGGCGTCAAGCCCCACGACATCCTCCCGATCCTGCACCATGAACCGCCACCACGCGTCCCTTATGTTGCGCTTAAGCTCGGCGCCCATGGGACCATAGTCCCAAAAACCGTTAATGCCGCCGTAAATCTCCGAACTCGGAAATATAAAACCGCGGCGCTTGCACAGGGAAGATAACGCGTCAAGACCGCGCTTCCCTCCGTCGTTGTCCTTATAGTTGCTCATGCGGGATATGATAATGAATACATCTTTACGCTTCAAGCAATAATCTTCACCGCCATCCGCCCGCAGCGCGAGTCTGCTGATCTGACAATATCATGGCATGCGGAACCGGAGACGGCGCGCAGCCCCTGCGCCCTACCGCATCCCAAACTCCGCCGCCTTCCCGGAGATGAATTCCATGTAATCAAGCCCCGCAGCAGCAAAAATCTGCATCCGGAACGTAAAAAAACAATGCCTCATTCTGCTAATACTACTTCCGTAATGGCTGACCCTTTTTCAGATTTTCGCCATACGCCCTTATCAGGGGACATTCATCATCTTCAAAGAGCTTCGTCTTTTCCATAAGTTCAATGATCTGCTCGCCCGGATCCCAACTTTTCTCCATCTCCATCAGTACACACAGCCGGGCCCACCACTCAGGCCGTTTTGCGAAATATTCAAGCGCTTCAGAACTTAAACTCGTCTTGTGGTTTTCGAATTTAAGCATGACCTCGATCTCCGACAGGTCCGTTTGCCGGCCCATACACGCGAGCCATAGAACGGGTGGCAGACCGCCCGGCGCGATCATACATGTAGTCGATCAAATCCCACCGCGGATTGGCAACGTCTTTCCTCAGGATCTGTTCGTAAATGTCAAATTCGGCTTCATCTGTGCGCGACTTATCCCCGTCAACCAGAAACATGATGCTCCTTGTCTCCTTTTTCAATCCGGCATCCTCAGCGCAGAAGAGACTCGGTTCATTCGCCACGGCATCGATAAACGTTTTCTTATCAATCGGAATCGCATTTGCAAACACTATAAAGCCGTATACGCGCTCTTCACGCTCTTTACCTTCGCCTATATATCCCATAGCGAGCATACAATACAAACTGCTGATAAAATACCTTCCTGTCTTTATATCGGCTTCCAAACTTTTCTGCTTTCTGTCTCAGCTCTGCCCAAGAACCCGAGCCTTTCTCAATTATGTTACATTGGATAAACCCATCAATGTCCGCCTCAATCTTAGGATCAATATCTACAGCCGTTGTGTACCCGCAGCAAAGCACGGCAACGCCCAAAATGTGTAAAACACAATGTTTCATCCTCATATTCACTCCTTGCTATCTTGGAACCTTTTGAATGACACCCCGTCGTATCGCTTGGATGACGTTTATATCATCGTCGATCGTGGTGTGCTTAAGATGCTTTCCCCATGTTGTCACATTGACATTGGTATTTACATCAGCGCCGGGAACACTACAGCCATGAACTATTGGAAATAATTTATATGGTACTCCGTTCCCGGCGGAAGGCGCGCTTCACTGTTCATATCCGTATTGGACTCATTCTCAATTGCGTCAACATAAGCAGTGAATTTGACTGTGAACAGATTTGCTGAATTGTTTTCCGTGAATTTCTCCGCCAGACTATAGGTGGAGCCGCCTCCGTGACTGTGCCCGAAGATAGCAATACTTGTCACGCATAGGTCCTTAACCGCGAGCATCACTTCGTCAAACGCTTGCCCTGATCCAACGGAGTCGACGGCGTCCTCGTCATA
>CASEAR010000103.1 GCA_949285835.1 uncultured Verrucomicrobiota bacterium
TGACACGTTTTTCGATACATCTCTCTTTCCTTACTGCACGGTTTTTCCCGTTTTTCAGAAATATGATACTACATAATCAGATTTTTTTCTGCTGCAATCTATTAAAAATCAATAGATTCTCTCGTATTCAGCAGACCCTACAATAAAGGCTGCGACCTGCAAATGATTTGTGAACGCTATCGTGCCCTAACGGGACATTATCCGGAAGCTGTTCTGGCAGACAAGTTGTTCCGCACCAGAGAAAATCTGCGATATTGCGCAGAACACGGGATCAGGCTTTCCGGACCGCGTCTCGGACAATCGTGAATCCGGAAATTCTCAAGCAGCAGCTCGCTGACAATTCAGCCCGCAATGCCATTGAGGGAAATTTTGGGCAGTGTAAACAACGATTTGAATGGATTATGGCCTGGCACAGAGATTGTTCTGAAACTGTTATCGCCATGACCTTCCTTGCGGCGAACTTGATTCGCTGGCTGTGGAACACTGAAACTTTTTTGCACTTCCGATTCCGGCCGCTATTTTTTCATAGGGCGGGAACCGCTCATCATGCCGTTTTGGCAAAACGCAACATGATCCCTTCCGGTCCAGCAGGCCCTACATATGCAATTTGATAAGCGCTTGCATTGAAAGCCGCGCAAAAGGTATATGCAAGAGTGATGCCCGCACTACTTTAGAACTCTGTTTTTTTTCAGGCGGTTCTTGCATAGTCGACCGATTATTGGTTGGAGTTTGTTGTGCGGTTGTGTCAAGAGAGCAGTTTACGTACAATGTTATTGTTCGGGATGTCGGATATCCGGAGAATATTTTGAGCATCCTACGCTATCCATTTCGTCAATTAATGCCATATCTTCCAATTCGATATCGAATTCAAATACATCAAGATTTTTTGCCATTCGAACAGGATCTTGTGAACGAGGAATTGGCGCGACGTCATGTTGCAAAGCCCACCTGAGACAGATCTGAGCAGGACTTTTCCTATACTTGTCTGCAAGTCGCATAATCAGGTTCTGGTTCAGAACAGCGGATGATCCCAAAGGGCTCCATCCTTGTATGGCGAGTTGCTGTTCCTTGCAAAAGTCGACCGTTTTCGAGTTGAAACACCCCGGGTGAAATTCAATTTGATTTACCATAGGTTCTACTTGGATATTGTGCTCTTTCAACGCCTCAATGTGGTGTGGAAGAAAATTGCTGACACCTATAGCTTTGACATATCCTTCTCGATAAAGCCGTTCCATTCCTGACCACACCTCACGGTTTGCTTCTTTCCAGTCGATTTGGGTAATGGGAACTGGCCAATGTACAAGGTAAAGATCAAAATAAGTCAGTTTCATTAGACTCAATGATTTGCGACAGCCCTCAAATACGGCAGTTCCCGTTTGAAACGTCTGCCAAGCTTTGTTTGTTATGAAAAGCTGATCTCTTGAGATTCCGGACGCCCTGATCGCTTTGCCAATATAAAAATCATTTCCATAGCTATACGCAGTGTCTATAAGACGATAACCACAGTCGATTGCCGCCGTCACCGCTTCAGTCGTCGATTTGCCTGGACTAAGATGCCATGTTCCATATCCAATGGCTGGCATCCTGATCCCGTTCTTCAGTTCTATACAAGTTCCTATCATTCGTTACTTTCCTTGGCGTAGATAAGGATCTCCCGCTTGGCCTGTGCTGTCCGTGCGTTAAACTCGTTCAGGCAGGTATCCCACTCTGCATAGTCTGGATCTCCACGGTGATTCGGCATTTCGTATCGGTCTTTAATGTACGCAGATAGAAAGTCAGTGTACTTTTCTGCTCCGAAGACATTTACATGATTCTCATTGTAGAGATCGAAAGAGTAATCCAGTCCAACTTCTTGATAGTAGTCATTGGTATTCAGAAAATCAAAACCGTATGATTCAATAACTTGTTTCATATAGTTAAATTTTTGTTTGTGCTCTTCTTTTTGGCAATAGCTGTGCACTACGAAGAGCGGCTTTATAGATACGCTCTTACAGTAGTCGAGGAGATCGATAAAGTATTCGTTGATTACTCCTTGCAGAGGCTTTGTTTCGGTAATATGACTGTAATCCGTAAAGTCCATAGCTTTTGTCTTATTGATGAAAGCAAAACCCTTCAGAGTGTTCTTTTTGTTCTGAAATCCAAAAAAAACGAGATCATCAAAATTGAGTTCTCCAGTAAACACATGAAAGCAATCCCGCAACAAATTGTTTATTGCTATCGAGTGGTGTTTCAAAAATGGAAAGTAATACTCCATTTTCCCTTGTCCAGCGGGAACACTGATGTCTATCAATTCTTTCCTCAAAGTGGAATGTTTCAGATTGTCGGTGACGTTTCTGATGGCAACTTCATCGTACATATTTAGTACTTCACCATTTTTTTTCTTTTCATTGCCGTATTGAAATGGTCGAAGGTCAATAACCCACAGTTTGGGACTTTGTGTCTTCAGTGCTTCTTGTATGCAATACTTTATACTTTGGGGAGTAAGAGTGTTGGCGGCGAAGTTATAAGAAGTGTATCCATAATTCTCCCATGCTCTCAGGGCTTCCCAGTATACATAGCATGCGCTGCCGCCAACGTATATCATGTCAAGGCTATTTTTCTTTTCGGCATACAGTCCCACGATATTGTCTCTATCATAACTTCTGGCTTTTGTGTATGAACCGAGTGTTGCAGCCATTGCACAAATTAACAAAACAGAAATTATTGTCTCAAAAATTTTTTCTCGGGTAGTCATAGATCAGAATCCTCCATATATGAAATCGGAGGGCTTAACTCCTGATCCGTAAACACCCAAGAAGGCGATGGCAAATAGAACAGACAAGATGCATGTGATCTGCAAAATCAGCGTGTGACAAGTCAGTGTGTCCTGAAGTTTGCCATGTTTCTTCTCCCACAGTGATAGTAAAATGAAAATTGCAAATCCAGTAAATGCGTTTATTAAATAAACCAATAGTTTGCCATCGTTAAGTTCCAGGTCTTTTGCAATGTAAATAAAATGGGGAAATTCGTACAGACTGTTTACAATGTTTTTTGGAGACAGCGACCTGCAAATCGTCTTTACTGCGTCAGTCAAGTCCGGTCCCCGGAAAAATACGACGCCCACAGCGTAGATACAAGTTGTCCGTGTCTGACGGAATAACGTCATTAATCTGCCAGTGTGCTCCTTTGCATGAAACACGCGGTTGAAGAAAGGTTCAGTTATTTGTCCCAGAACAATTACAAGCCAGAACCATATGCCTTCTGCAATATAGTTCCAACCTCCGCCGTGCCATAGTCCCATACAGAACCATAATATAAGCATGGCAAGGTAGGTAGTAGTTTTTTGCGAAAACTGCTTGCCGTGGGTTTTCTTTATATACTTACCGATCTTCTGAAAGGTCTTTGATCGAAGCAATGGGTACATGATATAGTCTTTCAGCCATGTGCCGAGAGTTATATGCCATCTCTGCCAGAACTCTTGAATTGTGACAGATGTAAAAGGTCTGTTGAAGTTCTCAACCATGTTTATTCCAAAGCATTTTGCCGATCCGATAACAATATCCATACATCCAGCAAAATCTCCATACAACTCAATTACGTAGCATCCGATGCCAACGATCGCATAAATACCATAGGTATGTTCCGAGTTTTCAAGATCAAAAAAGTATTGAGCCAGACGGTTGAAGTTTTCGGCTATAACAAGTTTTTTAAAGAAGCCCAAGGAAATGCGGATCAATCCGCACATGAGGTTGTTTCTTTTGAATTCATGTTGTGCATAAAGTTGAGCGTTAAGCTGATCATAGCGACTGATTGGGCCAGATACCATTTGCGGGAAGAAACATGAAAAAAGCGCAAACTTGGCATAATTTCGTTGTGGCTCGATTCTTTCCCAATAGCAATCAGTAATGTAGGAGATAATTTGCAGTGTATAATAGCTGATACCCAGTGCGGCGACCCAAGACACGCTCCACTCCACTTTTGTCCCGCCGAAAAAAGACACAATAGCACTTGCATTCCCAAGGAGAAAATTTGCGTATTTGAGGGCAGCAAGGATCAAGATATTGGAAAGCAGCGCAATGAGATATACACGCCTAATTATATAATTTTCTTTTCCGGCCTCTCGATAATCGCTTATACGGCAAGCCGCTTTCCAGGTGATGAGCGTACTCGCCATCAAATACACAATAGTATACGGAGTTCCTGCAAATAGGTAAAATATAATGCTTGCAATCAGCAGCACTATCCACTGCATCTTTCTCGGCAGTAGGTAGAAAAATAGAACAGATACCGCGAGAAATATCAAAAAATCGAGCGAGAATAAGCTCCATACATTGGAGGACAGTCCGAATCCGGGTTCTTCTAGTACACACATTGCTGCGACCTTTTAAACCTTCAGTCCAGTACTCCAACACGCATTTTTGCCCGACACACCTCTAATCCATTTTGATTTTTAAAAGATACGTGTAGAACAATGGCACGGAACGTATCCATTTTTTTTTGGACTTTTGCAGTAATGTTAAGTGTATCTCCAAGCAGGACCGGCGAAACAAAGTCAGTTTCCACCCGATGAATCAAACTGCGTTCACCAGGCAGATAAACACCTGCCATCGTGGACAGAAATGAAGCAGTGAGCATTCCAAAACAAACATTTGTCGGATATCCCTTGCTTTCTGCGTAGTGTTTAGTGTTGTGTAATGGATTTTCGTCACCAGTGATATTGCGGAAAGACGACATCATTTCCTCCGTGATTACGGTGGAGAAAGATTCCTCATGTCCAACCTCAATTTCATCATACGTGTAGTGATTCATTGGTGCTGCTCCAGGATGTCAAGCATTTCCCCAACATTTTTCATCCCCAGAACATCCTTCATGGAAAACTTCATGTTGAAGGCTTCTTCAATTTCTGAAATCAGGGTGATATGCGTAAGAGAATCCCAGTCATCTATATCTTTTGCGGTGGTTTCGTCCGTCAAAACAATGGAATCATCGTCGAATACGTCATGAAAAATCTGTGTGACCTTGTCTAATATCTCATTTCTGTTCATTTTGTTATTCCTTCATTTTGATATAATTTCTCGTTTCCTTGTAACTGTCAACCTCGGCGATATACCGATTGCTGCCAATTGGGGAGAATCCGTACTGTTCATAAATATGTTCCACCATGGCATTCTTCGGCGTTTTTATATATTCGCCGATAACTCTCTTATAGCCGTTTTTTTTGGCGGTGTTTACAATAGTATTCAGTATGAATGCCTCCATCCCGCGTTTCAAGACACGGCAACTCATAAGCCAGTTATGGATAAAAAGGGTTTCAGAGTCCATTCTTTCCAGGATAACCAGACTGATCAGGCCGTGGTCTCCAAATTTATCCGACAGCATAAAGTATATTGTGATGTTGTTCTTGTCATTCATAAGCCGTACAACATCATCTTCTGTGCAGCGAATGGTGCGGAGATTGAATTGATTCGATCTTTGGGTGAGCTGCGCAATTCTCGGTACTTGAAAGTTATCGAAAGGTGCAACGACGGCCACCATATTGAGGCTTTGGAGATACTCATCGTAGGAATCATACTGCTTTTGTTGACTGATTCTCTGCATTTCTGCCTGATATTGGCGAGTGCGATCTCTGTCCTCCTCGGAATAAGATGCGGTTTCGAAGAGGTCAAGGCGCTGTAAAAAGTCAAGATACTGCGCTGGGTCATTGGGAAGTTCAGGAACCGTAATATCCGGAATCGTGGAGCGTACAAGGTTCCTTTCAAAGGGATTATCGTCAAGGAAGACAATACTGTCCATTCCGATATTCAATGTCTGTTGAATGTTCCGGATATTCGATGCCTTGTCTTCCCAATTGGCTACAAATACTGAGATGTCATCCAGGTGCAGTACCATCTCGGGATGATTTGTAAAAGGGAGCTTTGCGGCATCCTCATTGTTCTTACTACATACGCAGAGGATGATGCCGCGCTCTTTCAGGTCCTTTAACCAATGTTGTAATGCCTCATACGCGTGTCCTATACCAAGCTCTCCAATTTGAATTCCTTCCAGTCCGTCATCACCTATTACGCCGCCCCAGAGGGTGTTGTCAAGGTCAACAATTATGCATTTTTTGATTCTTCCGTTAATTGCCTGAATCATTTTGATTGTATGCGCCGCAATAGCGGGAAGCGCATTTAAAGATACTGGCATTTTGGCGCTGTAGTAGAGCTTTGCGTCACTGAACTGTTCCATGCCCATTTGCAATGCGATTTGATTCAAATCGATGATGAAAGTGTTTTTTGTCATCGATGCCGATTGCGACAACATACAGTTAAGTTTTTTCAGTTGAAAAATAAACGACATTGGCTGTTTTGCACCGTAGAATCCAAAAACGGCATCATCTTTCTCTACGAAGGAAAACATCAGAATGTTTGTTTTCAGCTTGCTAGATATTCGCGACCAGTATTCGGTAATTTGCGCCATGGTCATTTCTGCAAACTTACTTTTGTCGGAGCATTCGCGAAACTTTTCTAAAAGTTTCTCTGTGCACATGTAGATTACAACAAAGTCCGGTGCATTTTCGAAAAGCTCTGAATGTTCATCCAAGGTAAGAACATCAAGCAAATTATAGTCCGTATCTACAACCGTCAGGTTGAGCCCGTCTGCCATAGCGGTTCCTTGAATTGCTGTGGCAAGGTGCTGCGTTGCGCAGTCTCCCATCAGAACAAGTTTCTTCCCTTTCCCGTCTGTGGGATGTTTTGCGAGTTTCTTTAACTGAACAAATGAAAGCAACTGCTCCATTTTATGCTGACTCCAATGCAGAAAGGATTTTTTCAGCTATAGACTGACCATCAAGACCGTTTGCTTTTACGACCTCGTCATATGTGCCATAGCCTGTCCCAAATTGATTGTTAATACCGATGCGAAGAACTTTTGATGGGACGCCGGTGCTGGACAAGGTTTCCAACAGTGCGCTGCCCAGTCCCCCCGTAACACTATGCTCTTCCACGGCAACAAGCATTTTTTTGCTTTTTGCTTCTTCTCGAATGCACGCTTCATCAGGAGGTTTTATAGAACAAGCATCCAGAACTTTTACAGAAATATTGTGTTCCTGAAGTATATCAGAGGCTCGTAAAACTTCATTCAGTATGATGCCTGATGCAAAAACGGAGATGTCATTCCCATCACGCAATGTATTGAAATGACCAAGTTCTAAAAGAGGATTGTCCGCATAAATATTTTTTTCGCCGCCCATACCGATACGAACGTAAACAGGTCCTTTGATCTGATAAGCCAGTTTGATACACGCGGATGTTTCCGCCGGATCGCATGGAGACAAGATAGTAAGCCCGGGGATTGCCCTGAGAATAGACAAGTCCTCCGTTGTATGGTGAGTAGGTCCCAGCGTGCTCCAGCCAAGGCCTGTGCCCATTCCAACCAGTTTAACATTCATTTTCTGCAGGCACACATCGTTACGAATGAATTCCATTGATCGGTATGCCAAAAACGCTCCAGCAGTAAATACGTATGGAATAAGTCCTGCACTTGCCATGCCTGCTGCTGCGGCCACCATGTTTTCTTCTCCAATACCAAAGTCATAAACTCTATCAGGCATTGAACTACGGATAAGTTCGTCATAGCTTGTGCCGCTATCTGCTAAGAGGAGTACGACGTTAGGGTCGTTTTGCGCCAGTTCATAAAGCGCAAGGAGATATGCTTTTTGCATCTTCCAATTCCTCCTCGCTGATATTCAGTTCTTTCATGAATACTTTCAATTCCCGTCTATATGGCATTTTGAAATGCCAGTCGGGATTGTTTTCCATTATGGATACACCCTTACCTTTAACCGTATTTGCAATAATGATACGAGGACAATCGGAATTATTTTTCTTCTTCAATATGGCAGTAAGTTGTTCAACATTATGACCATCTGTTTCGTCAACAATCCATCCAAAAGCCGCCCAACGCTCATTCCACGAGTCAATGCGCATAGTGTCTCTTGTAAATCCCATTTTCTGGACTTTATTGTCATCAAGTATCACAACGAGGTTGTCCAGTTTGAACTTGTAGGCAGTCATTACCGCCTCCCACATAACACCTTCCTGAATTTCACCATTCCCGACCAAAACATATACCTTGCCCGGTGACTTTTTCTTTTTGAGTGCCAGAGCAATTCCAACGCCAAAAGACAATCCGTGGCCCAGGGAGCCGGTGGTGGCCTCCACCCCGGCAGTTTCGTTAATATTTACTTCCCCACCCAGAGAATAACCAGGTCTGCAAAAAGTGGAAAGTTCTGCATCCGAGATAATCCCGATTTTGTTTAAAATTGCGTATACAGCAAGAGAGGCGTGACCCTTACTCAGGATAAAACGATCCCGGTCAGGGTCGTTCAGATTTGTTACGTTATAATGCATAACGCCGTCACAATACAAAGAATACAGTATTTCCACTATGGAAAACGCAGAAGCAATATGTGCGGCTTTTATTGGGTAGGCAGTAAGGAAAATTTTTTTTCTCAGACTGCTTAATTCTTGATTTTGCATGGAAACACTTTCTGTTCATCTACAGCATTCATACCTCTGTGTGCCCTCGTATTTCCTAACAAAACAGGTACCGTCTTAAATGCAAAAAAACGAAATACGGAGTAGGTAGGTATCCTAAGCTATATCTTTACATAAAGTCAATATCGTGGAGAGAATTTCCAGTGGTTTCAATTTGTAACGCGCGGCGAATTTGTTGTGAATCTGGCAAACTGCCCCGTGTGCAGGATTGTCGTGATGCCAAGGTTTCGGCATTAATCCATCAGAGGAGTTCTCGTTAAATGTCGCTTACAATGCTTACAACTGTTTCATATCAATGAGGTTGCTCATTGATTGTATGACGGCCGCATGTTGTACCCGGGGATATGCCATCACCGCACATGTTCGCACTTTATTTTGTAGAAAAGCGTGTCATGCCTCTGATTGCGTCTTACATTTGGTGTTCGAAATATCCTGTTTGTACGCGATTAGTTGGCGGAGCTTTTGATGTTTTAGAAAGAACAATGGCGGAAACGTGATTGGTAAAGTAAGATGAGTCTGCGTGTTGTGGAGCGGTTACAGGATGGGGTGTGCTGAGACGGGTATATGCAGAGCGGAAGGAGGCGTCGGGCGGGGTGTTTTACAGCGCGCTTTGTGCGTCCCGACCGGAAGCGCTGTATTGGGGGATGCGCTCGAATATTTCCAGATCGGTATGCTGCTGGCCGAAGTCGCGTACGGTGTCTATAAGTCTGTAGTGCTGCAGCAGGGCGGAGAAGAGCATGTCGGAGTCGTCGTTCGAGAGTTTGCCGGTAGATGGACATGCGAGAGCGAATCCGTATCCGCTGATGAGCGCTACAGGGGCGTCGGTGCGGCGTATTGCATCGGCGAGTGTTTCAGGAGTGTGTACATGGAACGCGGCGGCCTGTTCCGCGGTCAGGTTCGTGAACACGGAAAACGGCCCCATTTCGAGCCCGGGAAGGACTTTGCGCCGTGCTTCGACGGTTATATATGCGTCCTGGGTAAGCAGAAGCGCATTTTCAGGAGTGCGTTCACGAACCCATGCCCCTACCTTGCGAAGGGCGGTGATATCAGGCTGCTTTTTGAACTCAATCCAGAATCTGTCCTGTCTTACGGATACCCATGACATGCACAACGGCGCCGATATTGAGAAAGCCGCAGAGATCAGTACCAGTGTGAATATGAGAACTTTTCTGGCATTCGGCCGGCAGCTCTCGGACGCGTATCCGAAAATTGCTCCCACCGCGGCGGCCGCGGCAGGCACGGCAGGCGTCTGATAGTCGTCGTAGGGGAACGGCGCCGCCATGTGAAGAAGCAGCACGGCTGCAAACGCCCCTGCGGATACTGCCAGGAATCCGTCAGACAACAAGCTGCGTGCGCCGTGCGGATCGCGCAGGAAAATGGATGCGGCAATGGCTGCCGCGGCGATGTGTGCGGGGTAGTCCTGAATCAGGCGCGAGACAAATCCGGCTCTGAGGACTGCCCACTGCACAAAACCGGGGAAATCCCTTCCGGCATGATAATGCTGGCAAAAGAAAAAATTTTCCGGACAGATTATGAGAAACGGAACATATATGGCCAAGATGACCAGCAGCCCTGCTGCCGCGAACCTCAGCCAGTGGAGACGCATCCCTTCTGTGCGTGCGTTGATCAGGAAGTACAATCCTGCGGCTGCGGCCGCGGCCGCCATGGATGCGCGTGCAGCTGCGGAGAGGGCAAAAAATGCGGCGGAGAGTTCCGGCCGGAAGCGTCCGCGTCCCGAGAGGACATAAAATGCGCATGCGGCGAACAATGCGGATAGCGCATATGTTTTGGGAATTACCGTAAAGTAGCTGAATGACGTGCTGAAGGAAAGCAGCACCCATGCGCAAATTCCCGCTGCGGCGCGTCTGGATGGACTTGCCGCCCGGGCGCATGCGGCGGCGGTGACTGCGCATGCCGCAAGCCCTGCCGCCATTGTGACGATTCTTCCTCCGAGTACGCCGAACGGCGCCCATAGGAATGAGAGCGCAGCGTATACGTACGGCATTACAGGCCCCTGCGTGAACGCAAAATCGCGGTACGGAACCATGCCGTCGCGAACGTTGAGCGCAGCAAGAAGATACCAGCCTTCATCCTGATTCAGCGGACCGAACACTGCATTGGCCAATCCAAGACACACGGGAAATACCGCCGCCGCAGCGATCGCAAGGCGGAAAAGCACTTCCGGTATGTTTGCCGGGATGCTGCTGAATTTTTTCATGTCAGGAGGAAACCTATTGAGCGAATTCAAGTACCGGCACCAGATTCGGCATGCGGCTCATGTTGAGTTTAATGTCCGCATGGCGTCCCAGTTTGATTGCAAGAATGGTTCTTGTGACAAGCATGGCTTCCGTGTTGTCGGCTGAAGAGAGCATTATGTCGTACATCGTTTCCGGGGACAAATCCGCCAGATTTATGTTTATTGTTCTGGTTTTGCCGGATGGAAGTTTTTCCGTTGCTGTCAGGACTCCGTTTATGTGGCTTTCGGGTTTGATGCTGATGGTATGTTCCCTGTATTCCAAAGGCATAAATGCCGTAGAGTTGTAGCGCACAAGGAGCGAGCCGACGAATTCCGCCTCGGGCTGAGCCTGTTTGAGGAGGCTCCATACTCTCTTGCACTCGCCGAGGTCTATGCCGGGAAGGTTTTTGGATTCGTTAAAGCGGCGGGACGCATAACGTTTTGCGGAAACAACGTCCTTGGTGAGAAACGCATTGTAGATTTCGCGCATAAGCGCTTTTTGCGGCGGCAGAGAGGCGGTATTTTCAGGTTCGGCAGCCCCGGACATGCCAGAGGATCCGACGCCGGGGTACGGCGTCAGGCCGCCTGTTTCGGAAGCTGCTCCGGCACCAGGAGTTTCGCTGTAGCCTTCCGAGGCTCCGGAGTCCGCAATTGTTTCTCCGCCGTATGACGAAGCGGTGCTGTCCGCGTATTGGCCTTCATTCTCGGACATGTCTGTACCGGCAGATATTTCAGGAACATCCGTGATTGCGTTTTCGGCGTCGGCGTGTTCGCCGACGGGGCCTATCCATTTAAGAGTGCGGTATCCGGCGTAAAGCGCGGCTGCGCACATAGCGACAAACATGAGTACGGAAAGCGAAAGGCTGGGGGAAAACGATTTTGTGTTCATGGTCCGCCCGAGCCCTGCACGTCGCGACGAACGTGTGTTCATGGAGCCGCTGGACTTTCTGTTTGCTGCGGCCCCGGTGGCGTAGGCGGAATGTGAGGCGGAATCGGAGCCGATGGAATCCGTCGGGAAGCGTATTGTGTCAGACGGAGCGGACGCGGATGAGGTGGCAGGAAGAGAATACCCCTGCACGGGTGCTATTGTGCTCGGTGGGTCGGCGCTTCGGCCCGGTTCGGTAAACGGAGGTTTGCCGGACAGAACGCGGTTGAAGTCGTTTACGGCTTCGTCCCAGCTCCCGTACCGGTCGTCGGGATTCTTTGCCATGAGCCTTGTCATGACGTGGACAAACGGCTGCTTTATTTTCGAATTGATTGTCCTGGGGTTTGTAATTGTGCCGGAGCGCTGCAGATTGAGGACCTGTACCGGATCTGTCACTTCATTGAACGGCGTGATTCCGGTGGTGGCTTGATACAAAACCGCGCCGAGGCTGTACATGTCGGAACGGAAGTCGATGGTGCGGAGGCAATCTACCTGTTCCGGGGAGGCATAGTTGGGAGTGCCGACCATCATGCCCCCGTCGTATTCAAGCGGATCAACGCCAGAAGCGACGATTGTGGCGCTGTTGTAGTTTGTTATCTTCACCTTGCCGTCGGGGGATACGAGGATATTTTCCGGCTTGAGGTTCCTGTGAAGGAATCCGCACTGCCTCCATGCGGCGTCGAGTCCGACTGCTATTTCCCTGGCGACAGCAAACGCTTGTTCCGGCGCAAGTCTCCCATTTTTTATGAGAATATTGGAAAGCGGGGTGTAGTCCGAGTTTTCAAAGATGATGTATGGGATGCCTTCTTCGGTGTGTGAGATGTCGATCACCTGCGCGAAATTGGGGTGACGTATTCTGGCGACAGCGCGGATTATCGTATCGAAGTGCTTCAGGAGTGTGGCATCCGCTGCGGCCTGCGGTTTGAGTACCCATATGGTGACGCTGCGTTCAAGGGAAATCTGGACGGCCTTCCATATTGTGGTGTCGCTTGTGCCGCCGGATTGCTCCAGTATCTGGTATCCAGGGATATGCGGTTGTGCCATTGTTTTCTCCGTTTTTCAGATAGTGTCGAATTTGAATACGGTTTCCGACTGGAAGACTTCCCCGGGGTCGAGTCTGACGCTCTTGAACCCGGGGATGCGCGGGGCGTTGGGCGCGTGCTGGGTTTCGAGGCAGAGAGCGGCATTTTTGCGGTACACGCGTCCGTTTTTGCCGACGACAATTATATCTTCTTCGCTTAGGAAGTTGCCGGTGTAGAACTGTACGCACGGCTGTGTGGTGCTTACGGTCATGCGGCGGCCGGTGACGGGATCCTCGACTATTGCGCACGGCACGAGTCCGGGGGAATTTCTCCGGATTATAAAGTTGTGGTCATATCCGCAGCATGAGGCAAGGTCTTCAAACGGATCCGAGATGCGCTCTCCCACGGCGTGCGGAGACGTGAAATCGAGCGGGGTGCCGGCGACAGGTCGAATGCCCCCGTCCGGGATCATGCCGGGGCCGAGGGTGGTATACGCATCGGACATAAGCGTTACAACATGTCCGAGGATGCTGTCGGCGTCCGGATTAAGGTTGAAATATGCGTGATGCGTGAGGTTTACGATCGTGGGAGCGTCTGTTATGGCCCAGTACCTGACTTTCCACTCGTTGCAGTCGGTGAGTGTGTATGTCACGCGAACAAACAGGTTGCCGGGATATCCGCCGTCTCCGTCGGGGCTGAGCAGGTTGAATTCCAAAGCTTCTCCTTCCGGAGAGCGGAACTCCCGGACGTCCCAGTATTTGGAGTCGAATCCGGCGTCTCCGCCGTGGAGAGAGCACAGCACTTTCTTTCCGGAGTTAAGAGCGGCTTTGTATGTTTTACCGTCTATGGAAAAGGTTCCTTCTCCGATACGATTGCAGACGCGTCCGATCAGCGCCGATATGTAGCCGTCGCGAAGGTGATCCTCCGGTTTATCGAATTCAAGCACAATGTTTCTGAAGCATCCGTTTTTATCCGGTGCAGTCAGGGAGGTAAGAATTCCGCCGAGGTTGCTGGCGGAGAGCGTCATGCCGGATTTGTTCCGGATTGTAAAAATTTTTGTTTTCATGCTGTGCTGTGCCCGGCGGCGTTATCCGGCCGCCTGTTTTTTTGTCCATGAATCGCGCAGGGTTACGGTTCGGTTGAATACCGGGGCTCCGGGGAGGGAGTCTTTCGAATCGGGACAGAAATATCCCATTCTTTCGAACTGTATCGGCTCTCCGGGGAGGGTTTTTGCCGCTTCAGGTTCGGCATATACGAAAGTTTCGACGCAGGATCCGGGGTTCAGGAACTCCTTGAAGTCGCGCGTTTCGTCAGCGAGAGGGTCTTCTGCGGAGAACAGCCGTTCGTATTGCCGAACCGGGAGTTTGACTGCGTGGCGTTCGGACACCCAGTGTATTGTCCCTTTGACGACTCTTCCGTCCGGGCTTGTTCCGCCGCCGGATTGCGGATCCATAGTGCCATGGATTTCGAGCAGCTCTCCGTTTTCATTTTCCACGATGTGAGTGCATGTGAACAGGCACGCATAGCGAAGCCGTACTTCACGTCCCACTGCGAGCCGGTAGAACTTTCTGGGAGGGTCTTTCATGAAGTCGGCGCGTTCGACGAGTAGTACTTTGGAGAATGGGACCTTGCGCATTCCGCCGGAATCGTCTTCCGGGTTATTGACTGCGTCGAAATACTCTGTTTTGTCTACCGGGTAGTTGTCTATGATCAGCCGGACAGGATCGAAGACGCCGAGTCTTCTCTGGGCTGTTTTGTTCAGTTCTGCGCGCACGGCATCCTCCAGCAGGGAGAAATCCGTATTGCTTTTGAACTTGGTCACGCCGACGGATTCGCAGAATTTTCTTATGGCGGCGGCGGGGTATCCGCGACGGCGCATCGCGCATATGGTCGGCATTCTGGGGTCGTCCCATCCGGAAACGAACTTCTTTTCCACAAGTTCCAGAAGTTTGCGCTTCGACATCACCGTGTGTGTGAGATTGAGCCTGGAAAACTCTCTCTGAGCAGGCCGAATTTTGACGCCGTTTCTCACTCTGAGCATTCCGATCTCGTCCATGCGGTCGATGACCCAGTCGTAGAGCGGCCGGTGCACTTCGAATTCCAGAGTGCACATGGAATGCGTAACGCCTTCCAGTGCGTCCTCAATGGGGTGTGCGAAGTCGTACATGGGGTAGATACACCACTTTTTGCCTGTGTGATAATGTTCTGTGTGAATTATTCTGTACAGAACCGGATCCCGGAAGTGAATATTGGGAGACGCCATGTCGATTTTCGCACGGAGGCACATTTCTCCGTCGGCGAACTCTCCCGCGCGCATCCTGCGGAACAGGTCGAGATTTTCTTCCGGCGGAGTGTTGCGCGTCGGGCTTTCTTTGCCGGGCGATGTGGGAACGCCCCTGTAGGACTTCCATTCCTCCTGGGAGAGCCTGCAGACGTAGGCCCGCCCCGACATAATGAGTTTCTCGGCGATTTCGTACATTGTGTCGAACATGTCGGCAGCGCTGTAAAAGTGCTCTCCCCAGTCAAACCCGAGCCAATGTATGTCCTCCTTGATATTTTCGGCATACTCGTCGGATTCCTTTGACGGATTTGTGTCGTCAAGCCTCAGGTGGCATTCTCCGCCGAAATGCGCCGCCATGCCGAAATCGAGGCATATAGCTTTAGCGTGTCCTATGTGGAGGTATCCGTTCGGTTCCGGCGGGAATCTCGTAACCACGAGCCCACCGGTTTTGCCGGATGCGACGTCGTCGGAGATCCACTGCTGCAGGAAATGCCCGGTCTCCGGCGGCGCCGTATCATCCGTTTTTGCTGTTTCTTCAGGTTTATTCATGCTGTTGGTGTGTTTTTCGGAGTGTCATGCACATGCAGGCGCGTCTCTTACCCCACGGTGACTCTGAGCGAGACTTCCGCGGCGCCTTCTGCCGGGGAGACAAGGCTGCCGTCGACGCGCGCGCATCCGGATACGGTTTCTATGGAGACTTTGCCGGCATTGTCATTGTTGATGACTTCCATGCGGAAAGTGCATCCGCGGTATTTGCGGGTGAGGACGGCGGTTTTGACGTGCCGCGGGAGTCTTGGCTCGACCCTGAGTCCGTCGAATTCCGGCTTCAGTCCGCAAATCCACTGGGAAAGGGCAACGAAATTCCATGCGGCCGTGCCCGTAAGCCAGCTGTTTTTCGCTTCGCCGTGCCTGCGTGCGGCTTTTCCGGCTATCATCTGCGCGTAAACATACGGCTCGAGCTTATGTATCTCGCTTATGTCTTCGAGGTACGAGGGGGCGATCTTCTTATAGTATTCCCATGCGTTGTCTGGGCGTCCGGAAGCGATTTCTCCGATCACGATCCACGGGTTGTTGTGGCAGAAGATGCCGGCATTTTCTTTGTATCCAGGCGGGTACGAAGAGACTTCGCCGAGTTCGATGTGGTAGTCCCGGTAAGGCGGGTCGAGGATGACGATGCCGTATTTTGTATCCAGATATTTTTTTACGCTGTCAAGGGCTTTTACGGGGTAACCGCGTCCGGCGCCGATCTGCGCCATGGAACCGAATCCCTGAGTTTCGATGAAAATTTTGCCGTCAATGCATTCTTTGGAACCGATTTTGCGTCCAAAATCGTCGTAAGCCCTTATGTACCATTCTCCGTCCCATCCGGCGGAGCATATTTTTTCTGCCATTTCCGCGGCTTTGCGTTCGGCGAAAACAGCTTCGTCTTCATCTCCGGCGATACGGCACATCCGTGCATAGTCCGGGGTTACGAAAACGAACATTTGTGCGATCATCACGGACTCCGCGTTCTTTCCGTCCTTGTTGGTGCAAGTCTGGAACGAGTCGTTGGGGTCGCTGCTGAAGCAGTTGAGGTTGAGGCAGTCGTTCCAGTCTGCGCGTCCGATAAGCGGCAGTCCGTGCGGTCCTGTGTGCTCTGCCACATACCTGAACGAGCGTTTGAGGTGCTCAAACATGGTGGCCTTGTCCGCCTCGTTATTGTTGAACGGGGTCTGGACGTTCAGAAACTCATAATCGCCGGTTTCTCGCAGGTATCCGCCTACGCCGATTATGAGCCAGAGCGGGTCGTCGTTGAAATGCGAGCCGATATCGGCGTTTCCGCGTTTGGTAAGCGGCTGGAACTGGTGGTAAGCGCTTCCGTCGCTGAATTGAGTGGATGCCACGTCGAAAAGTCTTTCGCGGGCTCTTTCGGGAATCTGGTGGACAACGCCGAGCATATCCTGCGATGTGTCGCGGAATCCGATTCCGCGTCCGATGCCGCTCTCAAAGTAGCTGGCCGACCGGGCGAAGTTGTAAGTGACGATGCACTGGTACTGATTCCACAGCGCCATGCGGTCAAGTTTTTCGTCGCCAGTTTTCAGCGTGAATGAGCCGAGGAGCTCGTCCCAGAACTCCTTGAGTTCAGCGAATGCGGCGTTCACTTTTTCGGGAGTAGAGAATTTTTCGCAAAGCTCGCGAGCCGGAGCTTTGTTTATGACCCTCATGGCGGGATTTGTCTGGAGGAGCCCGGGCTCGGGGGCTTCCGCCCACTTGTCTTCCGGTTTGTTTTCGATGTAGCCGAGAACGAAAACGAATGTGCGTTTCGCGCCGGGCTCGAGAGTGATATTTAGCCTGTGCGAGGCTATAGGCGACCATCCGTCCGCTACAGAATTGCCGCTGACGCCGTCAAAAACGGCAGCCGGGGCGTCGTAGCCGTTTGCGCCGCCGAGGAACGTGTCCCTGTCGGTATCGAATCCGTCGGGGAGCGTGTTTACGGAATAGAAGGCGTAGTGATTGCGGCGTTCGCGGTATTCGGTTTTGTGAAAGATGGTTCCTCCCAGAATTTCCACTTCGCCGGTTGAGAAGTTCCTCTGGAAATTTGTGCAGTCGTCAAGCGCATTGTAAAGGCACCATTCGACGAATGAGACGACGGAAATATTCTTCTCGCTGCCGGAGGTGTTGGTAAGTGTGAGCATCTGCACCTCGGCGTCGGTTCCGCACGGCACCATGTACAGGACGTCCGCGGAAAGGCCGTTCTTTGAGGAGGAGATTTTTGTGTATCCGAACCCGTGGCGGCATTCGTACGAGTCGAGAGGGGTTTTAACCGGTTTCCACCCGGGGCACCATACGGCGCCGTTGTCCCGGATGTAGAAGTATCGTCCGTTGCCGTCGAGAGGCACGTCGTTGTAGCGGTACCTGGTCAGTCTGCGGAGCCGTGCGTCCGTGTAAAACGCATATCCTCCTGCGGTATTGGATATAAGCGAGAAGAACTTGGAGCTCCCGAGGTAGTTTATCCAGGGGTAGGGGGTCTGTGGGGTAGTTATCACATACTCGCGGTTTGCATCGTCGAAGAATCCGAATTTCATTTTGTTTTACCTTCGTTTAGTTGCTTTGCAGTGTTTATGATGCGCGGTGCTCGTGCTGTGGTGCTCGGGCGCATTTTGGCCGCGGTTTCGCCGTTGTCCTCGTACGACTCAGACTTCCGGCTTGTGACGATTGCCACATTGTAGATACGGCGTTTCACGAGGTATTCCCGCATATTTTCCAAATCTTCGAGGTCTACGTCGCCGTGCGCCTTGATTATTACGGCTTTGCCCTTGCCGGCGCCCTCGTCAATGAGTCTGGACGGCAGGTCGTCGATGTCGATAGGGTGCCCGAAAAGCGAGAGACTTCCTTCGGCGTCCATCGACACTTCGAGTCCGAATCTGCTGGATTCTCCATCCTTCACGAGGACGCTGCCTTCCGGGACCGACACACATCCGGATGCGAGTGCGGCGGCCGCGAGCACAATCGCGGCCGCGGCATGTTTCGGTGTTTTATGCGACACACTCTTCGTCATAGGCCGATGTCCTTCATTATCCGTTGACGGATTCAAGGAGTTTGCGTTTCTGGGATATCTCCGCTTCCAATTCCGCCTGTCTTGCGGTTTGCTGGTCAATGATGGCCTGCGGAGCTTTTGCCATGAATTTTTCATTGGACAGCTTGGCGTTGACAGTAGCCAGGAACCCTTCCAGTTTAGCTATTTCCGACTCTATTCTGGCGCGTTCTTCCGCCGGGTCTGTGTTTTTTTCGGAGCGAACCGCGACCGTACCCAGAGAGCATGCCGCCGATTTCATGCCGCGCACGTCCGCTTCACAGGAGATTTCAAGTGCGGCGGCTTTGAGCGCGGAACGGATGATTTCAGCGTCGCGTGCGAGCAGTTGCGCTGTGCGCGCGTCAGCGGTGCGTACTGCAAACGAAGTCGGCTCCGACGGGGCGATGCCTGCCTCGGCTCTCACGGCGCGGGCGGCGGTCACGAGTTCGTGCCGCCGTTCCACATAGGTGTAGACGCTGTCGGAAAGGCCGAGTTTTTCTGCCATTTTCTCCGGAACCGGTTCCGGCCAGCGTGCCGTCATTATTGAACCTGCTGCGTCGGTGTATCCCATCTGATGCCACAGTTCTTCCGTGAGGAAGGGCATAAACGGGTGGAGCGAGCGCAGCGCTTTGCTTAATACGGAGGCCATTATTGTGAGTTTTTGTCTGCGCACGGCCTCGTTCTGTCCATAGAGCCCCGCCTTCGAATATTCCAGATATCGATCGCAGAATTTCGACCAGAAGAAGTCGTACAGCGCGAGTGCGGCATCCTGGAACCTGTATTTTTCGAGGCTGGCTGTGACGCTGCCGGCCATTCGGGAACATGCCGTCAGTATGTGCCTGTCGTCGTCCTCCATGAGGATGGGATCGAGTTCCGGTTCGGCGTCTGCGAACTTCTGCCAACCGATGTCCGGATATTTCTCCGCGTGCATCTTCATGAAGCGCGCCGCGTTCCAGATCTTGGTTCCGAAGTTGCGTCCTATCTCGAATTTTTCCTCGTTGATATACAGATCCATGCCGGGGGCCGTGATCTGCATCAGGCTGAACCGCAGTGAGTCTGCGCTGTATTTCGCGATAATGTCGAGAGGGTCGATGGAATTGCCGAGTGATTTTGACATCTTCCGCCCCTTGTCGTCGCGAACAACGCCGTGGATTACAACGTTGCGGAATGGAGTCTGCCCCATAAACCTGCATCCAGCCATTATCATTCTGGCGACCCAGAAAAAGATGATGTCCGGCGCGGTTACGAGGTCGGATGTGGGGTAGTAGAATTTGAGGTCCGGGTTTTCCCTGTCAGGCCATCCGAGGGTGCTGAACGGCCAGAGCCAGGAAGAGAACCATGTGTCCAGGACGTCGTGGTCCTGCGTGATTGAAGCAGATGCGCATTTCGGGCATTTTTCCGGCTTCCCGGGTGAAGCGAATTCTTCGCCGCATTCGCTGCAGGTGTAAACCGGAATGCGGTGTCCCCACCAGATCTGGCGGGAAATGCACCAGTCGCGGATATTTTCCATCCAGTTGAAATATATGTTCTCGTAACGTTTCGGCGTGAAGACTGTCTCGCCCGAACGGACGACTTCAATGGCTTTCTCCGCGAGCGGCTTCATTCGCACAAACCACTGTTTGGAGAGTCTGGATTCGACAACGGTGCCGCAGCGGTAACAGTGGCCTACGGAGTTGCTGTATGGTTCCGTTTTGACGAGGAATCCGCCTTTGTCGAGATCCTCCACGATCTTTTTGCGGCAGTCGAACCTGTCCATGCCGTTGTATCCGGACAGTTCGTTCATGGTGCCGTCGCCGTTCATTATGTTGACCATGGTCAGATTGTGCCGCTGGGCCACGGCGAAATCGTTGGGATCGTGGGCAGGGGTTATTTTCACGACACCGGTGCCGAATTCCATCTCCACGTAGTCGTCGAAAACGACCGGGATTTCACGTCCAGACAGCGGCAGGATCACGGATTTCCCGCGCAGGTCTCTGTAGCGTTCGTCTTTGGGATTGACGGCCACTGCAGTGTCGCCCGGCAGTGTTTCGGGACGTGTTGTGGCGACCTGCACGAATCTTCCGGGTTCCCCGGCTATGGGGTAGCGTATATGCCAGAGGAATCCGTCGTTGGGTTCGTGTATGCTTTCATCGTCGGCGAGTGCCGTTCCGCACCTCGGGCACCAGTTGACGATGTAATTGCCGCGGTAGACCAAGTCTTCTTCGTACATCCGGCAGAAAACCTCTGCCACAGCTCTGCTGAGACCTTCGTCCATGGTGAAGCGCTCGTGCGTCCAGTCGCAGCTGCATCCGAGTTTGCGCAGCTGTTTGACGATGGTGCCTCCGTATTGCCTGCGCCATTCCCAGACCTTTTCGACAAATTTTTCCCTTCCCAGATCCTGTCTGCTCAAACCTTCCCTGCGCAGGGCTTTTTCCACGACGTTCTGCGTGGCGATGCCGGCGTGATCAGTGCCCGGGACCCAGAGAACGTTGCGTCCCTGCATTCTGCGCCATCTTACAAGCACGTCCTGAACGGTGTCGTTAAGGGCGTGCCCCATGTGCAGTATACCGGTCACATTTGGCGGCGGGATGACGACGCAGTATGGTGAGCCGCCTCTGGCGCAGTCTCCCCGGAAAAGCCCGGAGTTTTCCCAGAAGGCATACCACTTTTCTTCAACGGTTTTGGGATCGAAATGCTTGTCCATGGATGTAACGATATTCAAACTGACGTCCAGGCGAAGGCCGCCGGGACAGATACATTTTCGCAGAAATCACAGAGACGAAAAACCGCGCACGAACCGCCGCCGAACGGCGATTCGCGCGCGAATGTTCCGCGGCGAACGCTGCGCCGCTGCGCCGGTGATACCGAAGACGCCGCTCAGAATCTGAGTCCGAGAGAGCCGAAGACGAGGCTGCCGTCGCGGAAGAAATCGCCGCCTACCGTAAGGTACGTGCTGCGTCCGAACATCAGGTTCACACCGGCGGTCATACCCCAGTCGTTGCCCGACTGTGATTCGAACGAGTCGGAGTCGATATAAGAAAGACACGGTCCAGCATATATACCGACTTCGTCAATGAACTCGGACGCTCGTCCTACAATCTCGTTGTGAAGCGCAAATACAAGAGATGCGTTAAATTCCATCCAGTCGTAGTCGTCAAAGTCCGACATTATGTATTCGGCATTGGCAAGGAAACGGTAGCGGGTGACCGTGGAAAACAGGTCGAATTCTTCGCTGTCAAAAAGGTTGAACCATGCGCCCACTCCGTACATCAGGGAAGATTCTTCGCTCAGGGACACGTCGAAGAAATCCGGCTCGCAGTCAAGCATTCCGAGTGTAGCATAAACCGTTATCCATCTGGCTACATCGACGCCGAAGAACGCGGAGTAGCGGTTGATGTCCATGTCGACCTTGCGTCCGTGCTGTTCCATGCCGCGTGTCCCGGCACTCGCATAGACACCAAAATGGAACGGATAACCGTCTTCCGCCACTATTCCAAAGTTCAGGGGCGATGTATCGGCGGCTGCCGGAACAATGGCGAAAACAGGCGTTGCAACAGCCACGGAAACGGCGGCGGCGAGCAGACTAGACTTGATCTTCATGTTGATGCTTCCTTGATGGTTGATAAAACTGCCGTCCATGGGTTATACTGCGGATTGTAAACACATCTACCCATAAGGACGAGTGATATGCTAACCATTTTTTGGAGAAACTCAAGGATTTTATTTGGAAGACGCGTTCGAGCCGCGCTGCCGGCACTCGCTGCGGCGGCCGTGATTGGGCTGTGCGGATGCTTCAGGCACTCCGCCCCGCACCGGATGAAGACTGCCGGGCCGGACGATCTTCCGCTCTCCGGGGACGTAGAGTTTTTTGATGGTTATGCCGTCCCCGGCACGGCACAGGAGATGAAGCTGACCTCTTTTCCCCGTATTGGTTCGGAGGGCGCCGGGCTCGTAAGGTTTAGCCTCCGGGGGCAGGACAGGATCGGCGCTGTGCCTGAGGGCGCTTTCGAAGGAATTGCATCGGTCCGTGAGGTCGATTTGTCGGAGACGGGGATTTCCTCTCTTCCGTCTGATTTCGGTGCACTGAAGTCTTTGCGGGTGCTTTATTTGTCCGGCAATGCGTTTTCCGCCTTTCCAGAGGCGCTCTGCGCAATGGAGTCTCTGGAATATCTGAACATGGACCGGAATTCCGTGACATCGATTCCGGAGAGGGTTTCGGGAATGACCGGGCTCAGGTGGGTGCGGCTGAACGGCAACGCACTCGGCGGGCTCCCGGATGGGGCCGGAGAGTGGAAGAATATCGAAAGGCTCTATCTGCGCGGCAACTCTCTAGACAGTGTCCCGGAAGCGGTGCGCTCCATGAAGTCGCTGCGGCAGCTTGATCTGGGCAGCAACAGGATAACAGAGATCCCGGTATGGATATCTGAGCTTGAAAATCTCGAGCGGCTTGATGTTGACGGGAATTCCATCACGAATCTTCCGCAGGCTGTGTTTGAAATGAAGTCTTTGAGGGAGCTTGTGGTAAATTCATGCCCCATCCCGGAGGAAAAGATTCGGGAATATATGCCGGCTTTTGAACTTAAACGTGTCAAGTTCCAGTTTTAGCGTATATGCATGCCTGACGCGGTGAGAGTATTTTGAGGGAGTACAGATGTCTGAATTCTGGAGAAACAGGCTCTATGCGGGATCAGAAGGGCAGGCCATGGTAGAGTTCGTGGTCGCCCTGGTCGCGCTGCTGTCGGTTTTTGCAGGGATATTTGCGGCGGCCGGAATTCTGTCGGCTGATACGGATACGATGACCGAGGCGACATCGGACGCCGTGTCGGCGTCGATGTCGTCGGGAATTGCATCGTCGTTCACTCCTGTGTCGGACTGGACGGACGGTCCGGACGGGCTTACGGGAACCAAGGACGACTGCATGGAGACGGGGTCGTTCTCCGGGATTCGCGGTGAGGTCGCCGGTCATACGGCGCCGTCGGGAGACTGGAGCGCGTTTGACGGCGTGGACGGGGCGGGAGTCGGATACTCCGACTTGCGTGATTTTCACGACGGCGCTTCCAGTTCCGTATTCGGTTTTGTCCGCGGCACATCCTCGGATACTGTGGATATGCTTCCGGCGGCGCGTGCGTTTCTGGGGCTGCCGGAATCTGTTCATGTCGAGAACGAGGCGTGGATGCCGGTTTGCGGAGGGTTGTACTGAGATGGGCTCCG
>CASEAR010000104.1 GCA_949285835.1 uncultured Verrucomicrobiota bacterium
ACAGAATGCAGATTGTAAAACCTCTCCGTCTCCGGCAGCCCCGCGGCGGGCAAATCGCACAAACCGCATTTCAGGAACATATTGAATATCCATCCGCAAAAAACGTATCAGCGCACTCACGATTCCGGACCCGCACCCGGACGGTCTGCGCCGCATTGTCCGTCGGATCATCCACAGTACAGAACCGACGTCATTCGCGCTTGTTCCACAAACAGATTGATGCAGTCAAGGCTCTGCTGCCGTCGTGCGCAGACGAACGTCGAAGAACATGCGGCTCATCTGCAGTCCATGTTCAGGAGCACAATTGCGGCGCTATTTTGTCGCCTGAGGCACCAGGCGCGCAATACGCCGTAAATCGAGCGAAGAGGCAGCTGACGGAAGGCAATCAGACGCGCAGTAATGCGCCATGTACAGCCCGTATGGGAACGCAAATTCAGGGCTCTCCGCTGAAAACACGCCATACCAGTCACTGCCCATACGAGTACGTCTTCAGAAAACTGCACTTTCCGGTGGAACCGAACCCTAAACATCTGGCGGCTCTTTAACTCCTCCCAAAACCGCGAATCCCTTTTTCACAGAAAATAGAACCGAATCGCTCAGCACATCTCCTGAAGACGCTTCTGGCAGGAAGGCGCCCAACGTATGAAGCCTCCAGCGGCAATTAAACCCGAAAGAATATTAGGACAGAGCTTTATCAGACCTCGTAGATACTTGTATTATACATGTATAATTTTTGTTGACTCTATATCTGCACTGTGCTACCCTGTGCGCAGAAGGTTGGGGTGTCCGCCGTATTTTCAAACGCAGTACGCTGAAAAAAACGCCGGATATGACAATTAGAACGGAGGAATGTCTGCATGAAAAAGGTTATCGGCTTCTGGCAATTTTCTCTCACGGCACTGATTGCATTCGCCGGAATTCCTCGACAGAACGTCATGGCTCTTGACGTCATAAAAGTCGACAACGATTCCCCTCTCGACTCGCCCTATGCGTGGGAGTCCGGAGCGGTGCCTGGAACCGGCGACACGGCCATATGGAATGTCGCATTTCAGACAAATCGAACGTACACGCTTGATTCCGATCTGGCATGGAACGGATTGGCTTTTATGGCAAATACCGCTGACAACCTTTACTTCAACGGTTCCGGTTCGATTACCCTTGGAGCCGGCGGTATTTATTCCGACGGAAATTTTTCGAAAAAGGCGACGTTCAATATCCCGGTCAACGCCTCGGCAGATCAGGATGTTAGCGGCACTCTGATTTTCAACAAACCTGTGGACTACGGGCCATACCGCATTTCATACAGCGGGAACAGAAAAAAGCAGTACAAAAGCAGCGTTTCAGCGTCCGGAGAACTTATTGTAACCGGAGGTGAAGTGGAATTCAGCAAATGCACGCTCCCGGAAGCCGATTTGACAATTGCCGACAGCGGCACATTCACCGTTATAAAAGACGTTGTACAGCCGGGATCGTCCAATCTGTCAAAATCGGTTACGCTGAGCGGCGATTCCAAGTTGCGAATATACGGTTCGTCCAAGGCGGATGTTGACGGATACCGAGCCGGACCGGTCAGTGTGACAGGCTCCGGCACAGCCAAGATTGTAGTTTACAAATCGTCCTCTAAATATCACTTCGAACAGATATTCGAGTCCCTCTCTTTCTCCCCTTCGTCCGGAGCCCTTCTTTTCGTTTCAAACGAAGCTCTTGCTTCTGAACCGTCCGGAAGCGGCACAAATTCCGTCAATGTCCTTTTCTCCGAGCCTCCGGCACTGCTCAAATCGGAGTCGGGCAGAGGTCAACTTGCTCTCGGAATTATTCCCAACACAATGTACAATAACAATTCACAGGACTACGGCGTAGGCCTCGTAACATATGACGACACATTCGGAGTGCGCCCGCTCGATTTCAGCTCCGAGTATGCACACGTTATCTCTGATGGGGAAAATTCCGGTCATAATGTGCGCATTTCTGTCGAAACACCTCCTGCCGACGGAAACACATTTACAAATATCCTCTCCGCCCCGCTGACAACCGTAAATTCCCTCTCGCTCTGCACCTCGGGAGCAGCCGGTCACTCCGGCATCGTCCTGCAGGGAACCGGAGGAGCAGCCCTCAGAATCGAAAGCGGAATCGTGTTCGTTTCCCAGAATATCACCTCCGGGACAAGGACGGAGGACGACAGAACGCAAATAAACGTTCCTCTCGACTTCAACGGAAAAATGGGCGTCATAATGAATGCCAGAACCGTCGGAATGAGTAACGGCAAGGGACAGCCCCTCTCGTTTAACGTTTCCCCTGTAAACGACGGAGGAGAAGGCATCGTCTTTAACGGCGACGGTTCCACATACCTGCAGTACGGCGACGCCCTTTTTACCGGGCCTCTCGTCGTGAATGACGGCTGGGTTCGTCTTGCCGGGTCTTCCGGCGACAACGTTGTTGCCAGCCGCCTTGTTATAAACAGCGGCGGATCCGTGCAGAACCATGGCAGCAGAATTGCTGACAACGCGGATATAGAGATAAACGGCGGAACGTTGTCTCAGAAAGGCGGAGACACGAATTCCGGAACCGGCGCATGGGAAACCTTCAGGAATCTTTACATGACGGGCGGAACATATACCCTGGGAGCCGACGGCACCAGCTCGGGAACAACGTATATGACAAACGCGTTCTTAAGCGGCGGAATGGTGAAAGTGACCAGAGGCCATTCGCTTAATGTGGGCGGCAATTTCGCGCTCTGCGGCACGTCACAGCTTGTTCTGAACAATGCGGACAAGAGTTACCGTGCCAAGATGTTTATGAACGGAGGCACAATCTGCATAACCAATACGTCCGATGCCTCATGGACGCCCATAACAATAGGCTACTGCAACTATGAGGAAGCTTCAGCTCCACCTTACATAACATTGGACGCTGAAGACGGCAGACCTGCCATGACTTACGACAGCGACGGACGTTCCGAGATGCCGGCAGTCATAGATACCGATAGAACCGCCCTTATGCCCGGACGTATAGTCGTGAATAAACGGCAGGTGTTTCAGATAAACGACGGCACAAACGCACCTGTAGACCTTCTTATCGCGGCAGACATAATGCGCAACGCCAATGACGAACAGACTGAATCTCAAATTGTGAAAACGGGATCCGGAACGCTCTGCATTTCCGGCAATGTGAACCTCTCCGGCGAAGACGGGACAAACGGGAAGATACTTGTGGAACAGGGCGAAGTTTCTATTTGTGGAACATCTTATTCGCCTCTTGTCATCGGTGAAAACGCTTGCCTGTCCGGCGACGGCAAAGTAATATCCAACGTCAGCTTCTCCGATACCGGATCATTTTTCAAGTTCGATGCAGAGGCGGGAGCATCCGCTGAACCGCTTTCCATCGAAGGAACCGTTTCCGGCAGCGTCACGGTCGTCATTCCGGAAGATATTCCCATTGAAAACGATGGGCGTGTAATCATGCGAACATCCGGGAATCTGGCGTCGTTTACGACAGATGATCCTGACTGGACAATTTTTGTACAGAATAACGGATCTGAGATAAAACTTGCCAGAACTCCGCCTACGATGGCCATCATACGGTAATTTCAGTATACCTGAGTTAAAATGAATAGGTTACATATTATGAAGACTAAATTGTCTGTTATTTCCTTTGCCGTTATTGTGTTTCTGCAGACGTGGCCGGTTTTTGTTGCGGCTGCGGCAGTCGATTGGACCGATGCGTCAGGCGATCATTTATGGAGCAACACCCAAAACTGGTCTTCCGGGGCTCTCCCCGGAGACAGCGATGAGATCAGATTCCCGCACTCTGTTGGCGGGGACTCTGCATATCCGGTTATTGTCGACGGCATATATACAGTGGACCGGGTTTCTCTTGGATCATCATGCGAAGCCGTTTTCAGCCCGGCGGACGGCAATGCAAAATTTATTGTAAAACAGTCTTTCACCGGCGGAAAAAACGCCGTCATCGGCGTCCCGCTTGAGGTCTCTGAAAACACCAAACTTACATGTTCCAGCGGATGGGGAAATAAAATCGTCTTCAACGGGGGTGTTTTTGGAGACGCTACGGTTTTATCTCAAGGCAATCAGAACAACCGTATTGTCATCAGCAACTGCGTCTGTTCGGTTACAAACATAATTGTATCCGGGGGCGGAATGTCGATGCGTGAAGTGACTGCCACAAACATCACACTGACCATTGCGTGCGCGTTTTCCGACGGCAGCGGCAACCGCACCGGAGTTACGCTCTACTCTCCTTCTAATTTTGCCGGAACCATCTTCCAGACCGACAACAACGCCGGTGCTCTTACTTTTTCAAATGAAGACAACCCGTCGGAGGAGTCAGTTACGGAGATAACGAGGATACGCCATACGCAGGGAAGGCTTGGACTCTCTCTCCAATATTACGGAGGAACGAATCTTGTAAAGATAAAGAAAATCGACATGACGCCGGGAGCGTTTATACAATGGACAACGTCGCGCCAGTCGTCTGACGCACCGCAGCTCAGCCTGGGTGAGAATGCAGGCTTCATCCTCACCGAAGAATCCCAGATAAATGGATTCCTCCGCCCTGAGTATACGTACGATTATTATCTGACCAAACTGAATGAAAATGGCGCCGTTGTTTCCGCTGTTTCCGACTATCTGACTTTTGACGGCAGCGCCGCTGATCCGACAAAGCCATATAAATGGAGAAGCACATCGGATATTTCCCTCGAAGACGATGTTGAGGTATATGCATTTTTGGCGACAGAAACCGGAGACGCCGTCTTGTCCCTCGGGGACAACGATCTGGTAATTGGAAGCGGGAGTCTGAGCGTTTCAGCTTCAGGGAACAAACAGTTTGCATCCTCCGGAGGAAGCATTGTGTTTGCAGGAGAACATGTGATTCTTTTCGCAGCCGGCAGTACCGGATATCTGGAATTCTCTGCTCCTATGGAGTACCGCAAGCCGGCTTGGTCCAATGTTGAGTTCCCCAGCATGATTTTCACAGGAACGGGGAAGCCGGAGGTAATTTTCAGCGGAGAAGACCGCATAGGTGATTACGATTCGCTCAACGCCGACGGCGGAAGAAGCATCACCTCTATTACCTTCGCCGGAGACAGCGACAGGACGTTCCACGGAGTCATCGTCGGACGCAACCGCATTTACAACCGGGGTTCAGGTACTCTTTCATTCATGGGGCCCGACGTAAGGCGCTCGGCTGGAGGCGTGTACTGTGAGTCTGGAACTACCGTGGTAGGTCACAACGAGGGAATCTCCATAGCCTCCGTCACCAACGGAGCAGTCTGCGTTATTGCAGACGGCGTGGAATACAGCTCGAGCAAAAGCATAAATGTCCACCTCGGTGGCGTATTCTGCATGGAGGGCGCCAACGCCTCCGTATACAATCACACCGTATCGCAGCCATGCGTTCTCGCAGGCGGGAAACCGGGTGAAACCGGCATTTTCAGCGTGAGGAACGAGTTCCGTCCTAATTCGGATTACAAAATAAATCTGAAAATTGATGATACCTCATCCAGTTTTCTGAACTTGAACAGGTATATACCGGGCTCGAAGAGCACACGCAATGTTAAGATCATCGTATCAGATCTTACCAACGGCAGAAGAGTGTTGAGACAGGGAGAAACCTTCCCTGTAATGAGTTTCAAATACACGAAGAATTTCAGTGCCGGAGATGACATTTTCACTGTAGAGACAGACACGCCGGGATACATAGACGTTTCCAACGCAGAAGTGTACTATGATCCGGAAACTATGACCGTATCTGTCTCCGGCATAACGTCAAATTCTCGAACGCTGATACTGTTTAGATAATTGTTTTTCAAGCTGCAATTTGTTACTATCTGACAGTGATACAGTTAACATAGTGCGTTGTTCTGGGAGAAAAGAATGAAACTGATTCAAACTTGGTGCTTTGCTGTATGCCTGATTGCTGCTTTGCCTTTTATTTCAAATTCTGCAGATGTCAGATGGACAGACGCTTCTGGAGATCATGACTGGGGGAATCCGCTCAACTGGGAAGGCGGAGCGCTCCCCACAAAGTCGGACTACGCCATTTTCCCAGACTCGGTGAACGGCGACAAGTCTTACACTGTCAACATGAATGGTGACAGGGAGGTCGGTTCGCTGTCCTTTTCAAATTCCGAGAACCCCGTCTTAAACGGACAGGGACATGAGCTTACAATTTACGGGGATTATTTTGGCGGAGGGTACCGTGCGGAAATAAACACTCTTCTGGTTTTCAAAAACGACGCCAGAATACAGACAAAAGATGGATACAGCTCAAATATGAAACTCAACGGCGGCGTACGCGGGGAAAATGTCGTGGTGAGGTTTTCTGGAAATCAGAACAACGCGGCGACCGTTGCCGGCGGCATCTATTCCGTTTCAAATACAATCGCCTCTGCTGCCGGGCTTTCGTTTGTCGACTGTATCGCCACAAATATCTCGCTCGAGCTTTCATGCGGCTTTTCGGACGGCAACGGCAATCGAAGCTGCGTTGACATATACCCTTCCGCAAATATCACCGGCATGAAATTGACCGTCAGCGGCAACGGAGGCACGTTCCGTTTCCGGAATGAAGGCTATACGAATTCCGCAAACGAACATTTAATATCACGGATACACAACATAAACGGATATTTTGAGTTGGCACAGCAGTTTTACGGAGGGACAAACATTGTTCGTGTCGCCAATTACGACAACGAGCCCGGAAGCAGGTGCACCATAAACGTTTCAGGGTTCAACGGCGCATCCGTGCAAAACGGACGGAACTGCGGCTTCGTTTTCGAAAATCTCGAGGAAGTAAACGGCGTTGCAGATCCTTCGTTCCTGTGGGTTCATTTCACGTATCCGGTATGCATCAACAGCTTCGGTGCGCTGGATTCTCAAACCAACATCACACCGTGGCCGGCAGACGGCGCGACCTCGCCTGAGGGAATCTATGCCGTCAAAAATGCATCCCAGACAATCGATCTGCAAAATGATTCGGAGATATACCTCCTCAGGCACGAATACGGCAATGCAAACGAAGTGGAAGCCGTTAACCTTAATGAGTTCGATTTGACGGTGGGAAGCGGCACTTTGCTCTTCCAAAGCTGGGGACACAAACGATTCCAGTCAAGCGGCGGCGCTTTGGTCTTCGGAGGAGAAGACATACGGATCGCTACTACAGACAGAAATTTATGGCTCGACTTCGCATGCCCTGTCGAATGGAGGAAGCCTTCAGGCTCGAAAGTGCAATACCCAAGCCTCGTTTTCCTCTCCGCCGGCGCGACTAATACGGTTTTTTCCGGAGAAGACAGAATCGTCCACTACGGCGGAATAAACATTGACTCCGGCAATCCGATCGCGGCAGTGACCTTTAAGGGAGACAGCGACCGTGTATTCCACGGAGACATTGTCGGCCGCAACCAGATTTACAACCGCGGAACGGGAACTCTTACATTCCTCGGAGAAGATTTGCGCAGGACAACCGGGCTCTACTGCGAAAGCGGCATTACAGTGGTCGGGAACGCAAACGGCCCCGCCCCCAACACAATACTTGACGGAGCAGTCTTCATACTTGCAGACAACACCGAGTATACCTCTGCAAGAAGCATTACATCCTCAGAAGGAGGCGTTTTCTGCATGGAGGGCGACTCGGCATCTGTGCAGAATCACAAAATCTCTGTGCCATGCATCGTGGAAGGCGGCGCACCCGGACATGTCGGCATATTCAGTACTCGCGGAGATTTCACCCCGGAAACAAACTACACAGTGCGCCTTAAAATCGGAGAGACCGCCTCAAGCAGGATGGAAATAAACAGGTATTCCCCGACTTCCAACGGGCCGCGCACCGTGACCATTTGCGTGACGGATATTACCGACGGCGCGCGCGTCGTCAGACCCGGTGAAACCTTTACCGCCATGCATTACAACAACATCTCCAAATTTGTCCCCGGAGACGACATATACGTTGTGGAGAACGGATCGCCCGGCTCTCTTAATACAAACGCCGCGCAGGCCGTTTATGATGAAGAGGCAATGGCTGTCATTGTTACGGGTATATCTTCAAACTGCGGGACTGTCATCATGTTCCGCTAGTCTTAATACAGGAATCTTGCACAACATAATCCGGCCGAGAACGAAGACAATTTTACATCAGATGACGCAAAACCAATGGGAGGATGATAAATATGCGAATAAAGCTTTTTGCCGCATGCTTTTCTGTCGTTTCTTTTGTATCGATATCTTCCGCTCAGCAGATCGGATGGGTGCAAAACACATACGGAACTTTTTCCTACTATGATCCTGCAAACTGGGTAAATGGTGAAATCAACGGTATTTTCGGCACCAATATAACCAGAAAAAGTACACAGACCATAACGTTTGATGATGATTTCCGAATCTCGAACGAACTTTTTTCTATGCTCCATAAAGGCGAGGTAACATTTCAAATACAGGGAGCGTCGGGAAATATTTCCGCCGTTCTGGACGATACGTTCATTGTTTCACCTCCGACGCAAAAGGGATCATTCAGGATTGGTTCTTCGTCAGACGGACATCAGATCGATTTGAATCTGGAAGGGAAAAGCCATCGTGTGGAATCCGGTGTCGATATGTACCTTTACAACTCAATAAGCGCCGGTGAAATAACTTTTTCCGGTTCAAAAACATTGTACATGTGCGAAGAAGCGCCCGAGACTGAATTCTCGGTCCTGAACGACTCGTCAATCGGCATACGGTCGGACTCCCCCGGCAGCGGAGGCGTACGCGCCTCCAAGATTACGCTTAACAACGCAAGATTGCTGCTGAGCGGCAACAATTCCTCGGACACAATTGAGGAGATCGCCGGCGACATCGTAATTGACAAATCTGATGCCGGAAGCGGCGCATACAATGAAATCCAAATCAGCCGTTCAAATAAAAATGTACAGCTGAAAGCCCGCAGCATCGACAGAAGAAACAGTGCGCTCCTCCGGCTGACGGGAACAGACACAGGATTCGGAGAAGCCCCATCCAATGGCGTTGTCAACGTATTTCTGGAAGCCCCTCCCCAAACTATCGGGGGCGGCGGACAGGCCGGACAGACGGACATCAGTATCGTTCCGTGGATATTTGCATACGATGCCTCCAGTTATACTTTCACACTTGCCACTTACGGAGAAAACGGGCTTCGTCCGCTGAATCTTGAAACCGAATACGCGTCGGAAGTTGAACCCGGATCCGATACGTGGCAGAATTTGAAAATACCGAATGCGACCACGTATACCAATGATCTGGATACAGCCGTAAACTCAGTTTATCTGACGGGAAGCGCGGCAAGAACCAATACCGTTTTAACGGGAACCGGCACTCTTAGAGTAAAAAGCGGCGTAGTTGTAATTGGCTACCACCGCTACAGTAAGCCGAGAATCGAAACGCCGATTGATTTCGGAACTGTTCAGGGGGTGATAATATACCCGCAGGGGAAAGAGTCTACGATGAGCGGACCGATCTCCGGCTCCGGAGGTGTTGTTTTCGCACAACCAAACAGAGAGCTTTCTTCGGGATCTTCAGGGACTGGCATGACGCCTCCGAACAATTGCACATACACCGGCGACACGTATGTTTTCGGGAATTTGTCCTCCGCTACGGCAGTTTTCCCCTTCGGAGACAGAACCGGAGACTTGTACAACTACGGTATTGTGAACGTTCTGGGCGGAACTACCATAAACGGGCTGTACGGCGGAAAGGAAGCTTTGATCGCAAAGGCATTCTCCGGAGCTGGGACACTGACTATTGGAGACAACGACTCCGATGGCGACTATGCAGGACGGTTTTCGCAAACCGGCGACCTCAGCATAACAAAGATCGGCACCGGAACTCAGCGTTTCTCAGGATCATCCAGCTGCAAAGGCGCAACTACCGTTGAAGAAGGCATGTTAATCCTTGACGGCGCGTTCACCAATTCCGCATTTTACGTAAAACAGGGCGCTGTGCTCAAAGGTTCCGGTTCAATAACAAAGCCGGGCGCAGTTGCACTCACCGTCGAGTCCGGCGCGGCACTTGTCCCGGGAGGAGGAGAAACCGGCGCCTGCACCTTCACTGTTGAAGGCGATGCAGCATTTCAGGACGATTCGGAAATTCTTTTCCTCGTAGGAGAAGATATGCAGTCCGGACTTGTCGTAAACGGCAGCATAACCGGTAGCACGGCTGTTACCATAGACGATGCGGGCGAAGGCGCTGGGAAATGGCTTCTCGTAAAAGCCGACGCTATCGAGCCTGTATTCGTACGTTCCCCCGACTGCACGTTAAGACTGTCGCTCGAAAACAACGGTACTGAGCTGTGGGGAGAGCGTCCGAATTCCGGAACCGTATTCCTTATCAGATAGCGTCCGACAAGCGGCAATTCCGCCGGACGATTTTATCCGGACAGCGGAATTGTTCCGAGATCTCACTTCTCGTCCGGATGTGCACTTGTGTCGAATGCTTGACACAAGTGCTTTTGGTTCTTGCCATTGTGCATGCCTGAATGTTCCTGACAACATCGCTGGTGCCGCTACCGGCGCTCTGCCCTTGCCCGAGTCCGGGCCTTGTGCTAGTATTTGCATGGTATGAGAACACAACCAGACGAAACACAAAGTAATACGCGAGCGGAACCTGCCCCGAAAAACAGTGAAAAAGCAAAGCGAATGGACGCGGCGGCCGCAGTTCATATCATACCGTTTGCGATGTGGCTGGGAATACTGCTTCTGGCGCAGATGATGCATCTTACGCCCGGAAGCGGCACAGAAGAAATTAAGTCGCTGAACTTACTGTCGGACGCCTCTTTATATGCGGTTCGCACAGGACTGTGCTTTCTGGTGTTTCTTTGCCTGCGCCCGTGGAGGTATTACGGCGCTTTGCGCAAAAAGCATATCCTTCCTGCGGCGCTGACAGGCGCGGCGGTGTTTGTGCTGTGGACCGTTTTTGAATGGGAGATTGTGCGGCAGACGCTGCCGTCTCTGCACGAATTATACGAAAAATGGTGCGTATGGCCCATAGGAGAAATGAGGGAACCGCCCGCCTCTCCGCCGCCGTATGCTCCTGATGTCTGCGGGTGGCCGCTTACTGTCGTCAGACTCATCGGCTCGGCGTTTGTAATTTCCGTGATAGAAGAGTTTTTCTGGCGAGGATACGCCATACGAACCGCACGAACGCCGGACTTTCTTGATATCGACATCGGAGAGCTTCACTGGCCGACGTTCCTTCTCGTGTCCGTCTTGTTTGCAGCAGAACATGTAGAATTCGCCGCAGGCTTTGTTACGGGGCTGATTTACGGAATCTTTTACATCAAAACACGCGACGTTTGGGCTGCGTCTATCGCGCACATTACAACCAACGCCCTTCTTGGAATATACGTGATTGCTACCGGGAGCTGGCAATTCTGGTGAAAGCAAGGTGCAACAAATGAAACGCTTGTCTGAAGATACATCGCCGGGATGGAATCTCTATCTTGCGTTTGTGTTTTTCTCTGGATGTTCTATGCCGATGGCAAGGGTTTTCCTGGCGCTTTCAGCAATTTTTGCCATTGCCGAGCACATCTGCAAAAGGAAGAGATTTTCGGTATCCCTTCCCGGATGGGGCTTTGCCGCTTACTTTGCCGTTGCATTTATTGTTTCCGCGGCAATGGCGCTGACATGCAGCGACAACCTCCTCGTCCCGGCAGAAGGATTCCGCAAGCTCGACAAGCTCCTGTGGTATCTCGGCATACCCCTTGCCGCAACCCTGACTGACAGCAGGCAAAAACTGATTGAAACGTTCAAGGCATTCACCTGGGGATGTGCGGTTACCGCTGCAATGGTCGTGCTTTTCAATCCGGCAGGAGCGTGGCTCCAGTCCATCATGCCGAGCAAAAATGCTGTTGCACGCGGGATCATGACGGACTTCCAGCGCACAGTTCTGTCTCTCTGCGAGCAACTTGGCGTGAAGAAAACCATATACGAATGGATATACGACGGATACCGGGCAAAGACATTCACCAACGCCATAATCAAGCTCGGAACCATGGAAGACGCACAGCGCCTCATGGCCGCCCTGCCCGTCTCCCTGTGGCTTGCAGTCCACAATGACTTTAAACAGGACGGCGGCAGCAAATCAGCCAGACGGCGTCTCGCATCCTGCGCCCTGCCCCTCCTCATCTTTCTCGGGCTGTTTGTAACATTCAAACGAGGACCGCTTTTTATCGCAGTCGCGGTTTCTCTGCCGGTACTTTTCAGAGCCGTCTCGCGAAAGACTGTGGCCGCCCTCGTCCTGATCTTTGCGGCAGCGGCTTGCATCATCCCCGCTTCAAGAAAACGCATTACGGATTTACCGGGCGAATTCTCTCAGGAAAAAGGCGGTAGAATGGCCATGTGGACCATAATCGCGCCGGAACTGAGAAGAGAATTCCCGAACGGCATCGGTTTCCGCTCTCTGACCAACGAAAAAATGCGCAGCATATACAAGGAGGTGGAACAAAGGCAGAACCATCTGCACTCTGTCCCTGTCCAGTCCCTCATTGATTTCGGGTATCCGGGCCTCGCGGCCTATGTCCTGTGGATGATTCTGGCGCTGTATATCCCCATATCGGCAATGCGCGGCGGAGATCCCGAAGCATATGCTCCCGCGGCAGTTATCCTCTCACTCATGATTTACGGACTCATTGAATATAATTTGGCGGACTCCGAAATAGTGCTCCTCTACACAATTTCCATGGGATCCGGTTCGTCAGCATACTTTTCGCAAAAGAAACACAAACAAATACAGGATTAGCAAAATGTCAGCAGTAAAACGCTTTCCGGGGAACCCGATTCTTTCGGCCAAAGACATACCATACGACGCCAGCTTGATTTTCAATGCCGGCGTGTGCAAGTACAACGGGAAGTACATAATGACTTTCCGAAACGATTACGGATCGACAGAACAGGACTGGAGAGACCCACAATCGCCTCGAAAAGGACATCTGGAAACAAATATCGGCATCGCCTACAGCGACGACGGACTGCACTGGACCGCCGGAGCGAAGCCCGTATTTGCAATGCGCGACAGCGAAATCCTCAGGGCTTATGACCCGCGGCTCACGGTTATCGAAGGCAGGGTCGCCATGTGCTTTGCCGTGGACACCAGACACGGTCTTCGCGGAGGTATCGCGCTTACTGACGACTTTGAAAATTTTGAAATCATGTCTTTGTCCGCACCGGACAACAGGAACATGGTTCTTTTTCCCGAAAAGATCGGAGGCAAATACGTGCGTCTGGAAAGACCGTTTCCGGTATACTCACGCGGCGGCGGAGAACACTTTGACGTCTGGATTTCCAATTCGCCTGACCTGCGTTACTGGGGCGGCACAAAACTGCTTCTTGCCGGAGAAACGGTGCCGTTTGCGAATGCAAAGCTGGGCCCCGCAGCCCCTCCCGTAAAAACAAAAGCCGGCTGGCTTACCACGTTCCATGCGGTGGCGTTTGTCGAAGAAGAACTGTACGCCTGGCATCCCGAATGGCACAAACGCTACATGGCCGGTATTATGCTTCTGGATCTTGAAGACCCGTCAGTAATAAAAGGCATCTCCAGACAGCCCCTCCTGTTCCCGGAAACCGATTACGAACGGCGCGGCTTCCGCGGCGATGTAATTTTCCCGGGAGGCATGATACTCGAAGATGATGGTGAAGTTAAAATATACTACGGCGCTTCAGACACCGTGGAATGCCTCGCCACTGCAAATGTGGACGACCTTATAGCGCTTTGTGAGCCGCCCGTGAACGGCTGATCACCTGATTGTGGACTCCGTTAAACAGTTCATTTCGGAATGGTTTTCGGCGGAAAAACTGCCTTTTGCAACGGCTGAGGCCGTTTCCGGGCTGCTTGCTGCCGCCGGAGATCCGGAGCTTTCCGCGCTCGCGGAGTCCATATCCCGGGAACACCGTTTTTCGCTGACGTCTTCGGCAGACCGGACGTGTGACGTTTTTGAGACGCTTCCCAGGCACGATCTGCGCATCCGCAAAAGACAGCCGGTATCGCCGCTCGAATACAAACAGATTAACCTGGATAGTATAGCATCTTGGTTTTCTTCGAACGGGGAATTCGCTCAGTGTATGCCCGGATATGAACCGCGTCCGCAGCAATTGGAGATGGCTGCCGCTGTCGCAGCCGCTTTCAGTTCGCAAAAACATCTGGCCGTTGAGGCGGGAACCGGCACCGGTAAAACAATGGCATATCTGGTGCCGGCCGTCATCTGGACGCTCGCCAACAAAGTCCCAGTCGTCATAAGCACCAACACAAAGAATCTGCAGGAACAAATATTCAACAAAGACCTCCCCTTCATAAGAAACATCATAAATACGCCTTTTTCCGCCGCTATTATCAAGGGAAGATCCAACTATGTGTGCCTGAAAAAAGTCTTACAAATTATTGACGCGCCGGAAGACCACATCCTGCCGTCGCAGGCGTTGTCTTTTGCGCTCATTTGCGCCTGGATTCACAGAACCGCCGCCGGAGACATGTCGGAACTTCCATGCATGCCATCGAACGAGTTCCTGCAGATGCCGTCTGACCAGGTATGTTCCTCGCCTGAAGAATGCAGGGGACGGAAATGCGGATTCTATTCGCGGTGCTTCCTTCAGCACGCGCGCGCTCAATCGCTCAATGCCGATGTCGTCATTACAAACCACGCCGTTTATTTCTCGGAACCGGACGGCACCGCAGTTGCGCTGCCGGAACACGCACAGGTAATTTTTGACGAGGCGCACAATCTTGAAGAAGCCGCCACCTTGAAATTTAAAGCCGATTTCTCTGAAAAACAATTCAAGCAAGTTCTTTCCAAACTTTACCGCAAAACATCCCGCAGGGAAATCGGACTTCTTCCGAACATCATACGGATTACCGAAAGCTTGCCCGGCCTCGAAGACAACGAACTTCCCGTAAAAATCGGAGATATAATAAAATGTACGGAAACCGCTGACAAACTGTGTTCCGAATTCCTGCAGCACTTTGTATTGGTGATCCCGGTTAAAGAAACTTCATTCCGACTCAAGAAGAACATACTTGAACAATTTGTCTGGAAGGAGTCTGTCGAACCGCACTTGTTCCGGCTTCAGGACGCCTTTTACGAACTGGTGGAAAACATTGAACACCTTAAGGGGCTACTGAAAAAAGACTCCGACGAACTCTCCGCCATCGTAAGGGGGGAAATACAGAGACCGCAGGAAATGAGTTTCGACCCGGAAGATGCATATAAAAGAGTCTCCGGCGCATATGATGAACTGGAGACCTTATGCGCTTCAATAAATGAGTTATACGGAACTTTGACGGAACTTACCGCTTTCGACAATAAAGACCGCGTGTACTGGGCAAATGTAAAGCGCGGACGGAAGGGCAAAAGTATCGCTGAACTGCATTCTGCACCGATACATCTTGGAAATTTCCTTGCAAAAAACGTTTACGACAGAAAAGATTCCGTTGTATTTTGCTCCGCAACACTCAGTACAAACGGAAATATGGACTTTATTTCCGACCGGATCGGACTTGATCTGATAGAGCCGGACAGACTCATGAGAATCTGCGAAGGTTCGCCCTTCGATTATGCGGGACAATGCCTAGCCGCCGTTCCCGGATTTCTTCCGGACATATCTTTTACAAACGATGAGAACGAGAATTTCCAGACGCAGTTCTCAGATTTTCTGATCAAAGCATCCGAAGTTTGCAGCGGCCGGATGCTTGTGCTTTTCACAAGCTATTCTTCTATGACGCGCTGCGCCGAAATATCCGAACCGGCACTGAAAGAACTCGGGATCAGGCTGCTTATTCAGGGTGCCGGAGCTTCCAGAGAAACCATTACCAGAGAATTCAGGGAATCTCAGCCCGCTGTTCTTTTTGGTACCGATTCTTTTTGGGAAGGAGTCGACATTATCGGCGACACGCTTTCGTGCGTAGTCATGTCAAAACTCCCTTTCGACGCCGTTGGAGATCCTGTACTCGGTGCGCGTGCAGACGAAGTGAAAGAGAGGACTGGCGACGCATTCAGAAATTTCAGCCTGCCGAATGCGATTATTAAATTCCGGCAGGGATTCGGCAGACTGATCCGCCACAAGAACGACAGAGGAACCGTAATAATCGCTGATAAGCGCATTTTCGGCAAAAACTACGGCATCATATTCCGCAAAAGCATCCCCGCGGAAATCACCGCATACAAAAACTGCGAAGCGCTGCTCAAGGACATACATTCATTCCTGCGCTCCAAGCCGCCTGCCATAATAATTTGAGGTAGACGCACAGCTTCCGCATGCGCCTCAGCATCGTCCAGATTCCGCGCCCCCCCGATGCGCCGCCGTCACCGGTGCGGCACTGTCCTGTAAGCGCGGTTACCGGCAGGAGCCATCGGTATAGTTCTGTATGCCCTGCCGCCGTTTGCAGGAGTCGCTCTATTCGACTTGTATGACCTGCCCCCGTTTGCAGGAGTCGCGGGAATTGTCCTGTAGGCCCGCCCGCCCTGAGCCGGGGATACCGGAACCGTGCGATACGAAGAGCCATTCGGAACCGGTTGTCTGCTGCGTGTGACGGTTGCCGAAGGAGGAGGCTCTGGCGACGCAGGAGGCTCTGCAGCATTTCTGTTGTATACTGTCCCAACGTACTTCATCTTATTGCCGGCGCGGACAGGCTTGGGAGGCTCATGTTTCGGCGCGACAGCCGGCTTCGGATGTGCCGGAGGGGGCGGAGGAGGCAGAAAAGGAACAAATACTTTCGGTTCCGGATACAGCCAGACTGGAACAGGCTGTCTGAAAGCGTCCGCATCTGACAGTCTTACGGCATACGGCCCATATCTGACATACAGGTCTTCGTAACCAAATAGACCGCCTGATGGAAACACATTTATTGTATTCCCGTAAGGATTACTGAAATCATAGTGTCCGGAAAGATCCGGAAGCCCGGCATTCGAAGAGATTGAGGAAGCGACAAACAGAAAACCGCAAACCGCAGACAAAACCGCCAAAGCCGGCCTGAATGAATCAAACATCTTCATAAAGCACCTCCTGATTTATGCTGCAAGCCCGCCTGCAATCTGCACCGCCATGCCGCCCGTGCATTACGACGCTCCCGGACACACCCCGCGAAGACCCGTCAAATCATCACTTAGGGAGTTAATGCATCCGCTCCCGACACCACTCTCCAGTGCTTTTCAAGCCCGTAAGGAAAGTCATGCGGAATCACATTCCGCACACGCGGCCCCACCAGAACATTTTCTCTGCCGTGATGCACAAACACCCACGGACACTCGTCCGAAACCAGTCTCTGCATCTCAACGACAGGATCCGCCGAACCTGCTGTCTTGAGTGTACCATCAAGCGCAGATTCATACAAGCCGTCAAAAACCGAATTTGAAAAATTTGACCTGTTAGGCCCCGGAGATGTATTGCGGGAATAAAAAAGCTGCATAAAATTCATCGCATCGGGGAAATCGGCGATCCAGCCGACAAAAAACATTTGAGACTCCCTCCTGCCTACTTTTTTCAAAAAGAGCGGCCAATTGTTGTAGCTCAGAGACACTGATATGCCTATGCGTTCCATGAACGAAGCAAATAGCTCCGCCGACTCCCGCGTCTCCTGATCCGTACGCCCCAGGTCCAATGAAAGTTCAAGCCTTCTTCCTGTACGCTTGTCAACACCTTCAGGAAAACCGGCACCTGCCAGCAGTTCCTTCGCCCTTTTCAAGTTATAACCGAATGGCGAATAACCAGTTAGCCTGCGCTCCACTCCGGGCGGGACGGCTCCAAATGCCTGAGATACGCGCCCACGGTTCAATGAAACCCATTCCGCTGAATTGAATGCGCACGAAACAGCCCTCCTCAGTTCCCGTCCGGAATCACCACCCACAACCGGATCATCCATATTGAAGCCTATATAGAAAGTCGAAAGGCTGTCGTGTGAAACCAATCTGATCCCCTTCCCTTCCAACTCCTTTGAAAGCTTGCCGTCCGGCCCCATCACTGCATCCCAATTGTCGCGCGAAATTTCCCCGTTTACATCAAGCATCCCGCTCAGGAACGCCATCCATCTTGTAGAGGCATCGTCCATGACAAAGTATCTAATCTCGTCCGGCGGACATCCGTCCGGAGAGGATAATACATGGTCTCGGGCTGGGTCCCTTCCAGTGCGCCGTACGAAAACCATTTCGTAATCGCGCTTCCAGGACTTCAGCATGAAAGGCCCGGATCCCGCCTCCCTTTGCGAAAAGTCATCCCCATACAACTCTACAGCTTCCCTTGGGACTATCGCCGTGTAAGGCATGGCAAAAACCCACATTATCTGAGGGGAAGGTTCAGTCAGCCTTATTATCACCGTGGAATCGTCCGGAGTTTCTATCCCCTCAACTGCCGTGTCGTAATCAGTCGGCGCATCAGATACGGATTTGCGATGGAATTCATCCATTCCGCAAATCTTTCCCTCTATGGTCCACCATCCCGGAGAGGAGAGCTTTGCATCTGCCAGCCGTTTAAGTGAATACTCCACATCAGAAGAGACCATACGTCTGGTTCCAGGCCTTCCGTTCGAGTCCGCAAAACATTTGTCCGGACCGAAAAACACGTCATCCCTAAGCCTGAATATTATCGTCCTTCCGGAATCCTCAACAGACGGCATAGATTCTGCCGCAAACGGAACCAGTTTGTATGGCCTGGCATAGTAATCGTATTGCAGAAGGGTCTCGTATACCAGCCCAACGCATCGCGATGCGCCGACCGCTTCCGCGAACACGGGATCAATGGAGGACACCCGATCCACCGTACGCCGTATGCACAATGAACCGTCGGCATCTGGGACACTGTCCCGCTCAAATCCGCATCCGCTCAAAATACTGCACAGCATCAGGACAAACACGCCGCATACCGCACGCAGAAGAACCTCTCGAGACCTTTTCATTCGCGCCCCGCCATCCATCCTGCAGCGGCGCCTGCAGCGGCGCCGCACAAGAACCACGCCCCCGCCCCGGCCGCACACGCCGCAATTTCAAGCAGAGCGGCTCCCGCGGCCGAAATCCATGCCGTCCTGTGCGGCGTTCCGCGAAAGAACAGAATTCCAGCTGCGGAAACAATCATGCAGAGCGACGCAACGCCCGACATGCGCCCGGACACAAGCGGAACGGCCGCGCATAGAGCAAATACCGCGGCCGATATCACCGCAGGCATCCATACCTCAGCAAAACGATGCGCCGTGCGGTGCCACACATACGCAGCAATGTCATCACTCACGTTCACAAACAGAACAACGCCGCACATCGCCATGAACCACGCGGAATGCAGACGAAACGCCGCCGCGATCCCGGTGAACAAAATGCCGCCTGCCAACCATCCCGCGGCAGCCCCGACAACCGCCGACAAAGAGACCCGCAATCCCTGACCACAGCCCAGAACCAGTGCTGTAACAGCGGCGCAGGCTCCGAAAAAAACGAGCTGCCTGCCGCAGAGAGGCTCGAACTCCGCTGGAAATAATGCAAACGCCACCGCAGACGACAGACATACGAAGAATAATCCCGGAACCCCTGCAGGCGGTACTAAAGACCCGCACCAGGGACAAACTGAAAAAACGCGAACTGGGCGCCCGCACTGTCTGCACTTCGTATTCATTTGCCAGACGCGGCTCCTCCTCTCACGGACAACCGGCTTTCACTGTCACTCGCTCCGCAAATAGCGTCTGAGGATGGGCATCCGTTATGACCATGTCTGCGAAATCTCCAGCTGAAATTCCATCCCAAGGCTCAAACACGACAATCTTGTTCTGTCCGTTGCGTCCGGACCATCTGTTCCCGTTCCTGAGGCTGGGCCCCTCGACCAGCACATTTGTTTCACTGCCTATAAGACTGGAGTTTATCGTCTGTCCGCGCTTGTCCTGATCTTCCAGAAGCACCTTGTTGCGGCGCAACTTTTCTTCCTCGTCAACATCGTCCGGCATGAGCGCGGCCGGAGTGCCGGGCCGCGGAGAGAATTTAAATATGAATGAGTTGTCAAATCCTGCCTCATCCATAACTCTGCGGGTACATTCAAAGTCAGACTCCGTTTCTCCGGGAAATCCGACTATTATATCCGTAGTTATTGCTATTCCGGGAACGTTCGCACGAAGTTTTGATACAGCATTCAGGTATTCGCCTGAATTATACCCGCGGCGCATTCTCGCAAGCACCCGGTCGGATCCGGACTGCAGCGGCAGATGCAGATGCGGACAAATTTGCGGAATGGATGCCATCGCCCGCACAAGTTCATCCGTTACCCCGCATGGATGCCCCGACGTAAACCTTATCCGCTTAAGGCTGGGCAGCATTCCCGCAATATATTCAAGAAGCCGCGGAAACGGCTCATTGTACCCGCCCGGTGAAGGGATGCCGTCCGGCCAGGAAAAACCGCGCTTCCCGTAATTCATGACACTCTGCCCCAGCAATGTCACATCGCGTATGCCGGATTCATACAAGCCGCGAACCTCCTCGAGTACATTCTGCGGGGACCGGCTGCGCTCGTGGCCGCGCACGTCGGGAACAATACAGTAAGTACAGCGCCTGTCGCATCCGAGCAAAACCGTTACAAACCCGGTCACAGCCCGGCAGCCGCCGCTTCCTGAGAATTCAGGATGCTCCGGCGGCGGAGTGCCGGAGTCGGTAAATTCTCCCGTCTCACAAATGCCGGTCTCACCATTGATCGCACGCTCTAATATTTCCGGAACCAGATGTTCGGCCCTCGTACCGACACAGAACGACAATCCAGGCACCTTGTTAAAAACGCCGCTCCCAAGACGCTGCGCCATGCACCCCACAAGACCAACAACAAGGCCGGGACGTATCCTGCGTTCAGAACACAGAAGGCCGATCTTGCCAAGCGCCTTGTCTTCTGCCTTCCCGCGAACACTGCACGAATTGACTATGATTATATCTGCTGCCTCCTCATTTTCAGACAGCCTGTATCCAAGGGCCAGAAGCCTGTTCGACAGAACCTCCGAATCCCTGACATTCATCTGACATCCATATGTCTTTATATGAAACGAAGCCATTTACTTTTTCCCGTTGTTTTTTTCGGCAGATTTTTTCAAATCTCCGGTGTGCGGCGCCCGGCGGTTTAATCCTAAAGATAAAGAGGGCACACTCCATACCGGATTATCCATAGGCCCGTGCGCATGTATCTCAAAGAATTTCGACACCGGAAACAAAATGTAGTGAAGGCCGCTGCCAACCCATGTACCGCGGTTCATAAGATGAACTTTGAGCGCCATGTTTATGTTCTTGTCCACATCTATATCCGCACTTCCGGACATGCTGAACACCGGTCCCTCGATTTTCAGATAGTCCGTCCTCAGGATCCCTCCGGACACCGTGAAATCCGCATCCAGACTGTTCTGCGTGACGACAAAGTCCAATCCGGGAACATTTTCCGCCATAAAATCTGTGAACCCGGCAAACACAGGCATTCTAAACAGCTCGGCGTGACGCACCGTCAAACGCCCCACCCCCGCGGCCGAAGAAATATTCTCACCGGCATCGCCGGAAATTTTGCCGGAAAACGAAGCAGAACAGTCAATTATTCCCGGGGAAACAGACGGATCATCCGTTCTGTATATGTTCTGAGCCTTCTCAAGAGAAACGTCTTCCGCGGCAATGTCCGCAATATACGTCATACTGAATGCATCCTCATCATACTGCGGAGTAAACGCCGCATTCCCCGTCAGCCGCCCACCGAGAAAATCCGCACTCGCATTAGATACCGTCCACAGAGAATCATTCAATTTCCAATCAAATTTTACGTTTTGAAACGGTACTCCCCTGCACGAAACAAATTCAGCGGAGACAGTCCCTCGCATGTCGTAACGCGTACGGTCTGCGCCGAACAACACATCCCCGGAAGCAAAAACCGTAAATGGCGCTCCAGTTCTGATAGGGATCGAAACTTCGTCACGGTCAGCCAATCTTGCTACCTGCAGCAAAAGTATGGGATCGATATCTGAACGTGCATTTATCTCAAACCAGTCTTCGTTAAGATCAGAACCCAGATCACCAGTCAACTTCCCCTCAGGTCTTGCTGCACAAATATTTGTTACTTCAAGATGGTCCCAGCCGTTGGTACCGAATACGCGGACATTCCCGGAAAATGACATGAAATTAACACCGTTATAAACCATATGGCCTGATTCCACCGAAGCATTGAGTTCCCTCAGTCCCTTAGATGGAAAATAGTCAACCGTTATGCCGATATGTGGTCCGGACGCAGGAAACTGGAAATAATTAAGTTCTCTAACCAGTGAGGAAATCCCCATTTCGCTGAGGATCGGTAACACTTCAACCGGATCCAGAACCCCAAGGAAATCCCCGGTCATGCGAAGCGGATTCGCTTCAATACCAAAGTCTCCAAAAACAAATTGTTCCACCTTGTTCTTCGATCCGCCGTAAACTCTCATCTTTTCAAAGAATATCCTATTCCCGCTGAACGACACGTTTACCCTTATATCGTGGAATATGCTGCCGAAGATATCTGCAGTACCGCATTCCGCTTGAAAAGTGTCAAGCTCGGGGAAAACATTTCTGTCCCGCAAATATTCCTGTCCAAATTCTACCGGCACCTTATCGCGTGCGGCATTCAATGCCGACAACGCAGATTTCGAAACTGTAAGAGACTTCAGTTTCACGTCTTTTATAACCGATCTACCTCCCTTAAGAGAAAACAGGCGGAACCTTGAACTGACGCCTCGCATCTGCACGGCGGGCGTGCTCACAACACCCTTGGGATACAGCGACACAACACCCACAGTGAGCCCCCTTGCCAGCGAAAACGAGACATTTTCCATCTCCACGGAAATTGCCTCTGTGGAAAGCGCCGCTTCTATCTTTTCCACCAGAAAATCCGGCACGCCTTCCGCCATTACGCGAAGGAGAAAAGCAACGGCGGAAAAAAGCATAAAAAGCACGACATAGCACAGAAAAACAAAATTTGAGACACGTCTGCTTCTGCGCAACATCTCTGCCGGTGTCCTGTGTACCGCCATCATCCTCTCCGCCTGTCCGACCGCTTATATACCAAACACGCGCGCCGCATAAAACGATGCTATGCGCTCCCCCCATAACATCCACACGAGTGCGGCCGCCGACATATACGGACCGAACGGCATCCGGTCAAGGAGCTTCTTCTTACCGGCTGCAAGAAGCGGCAGTGCCGCCGCACTGCCCAGGAAAGCCGCCCCCGCTATTGAAAAAAACGCCCCTTCCCAGCCCAAGAATGCCCCGATAGCCGCTATGTACTTTATATCACCAAGACCCATTGCATATTCATCCGGCCCAAGTCGCCCATTCCTGCGGTAAATCCATGTAGCGCCGACCCGCAGTATCTGAAGAGGCACAGAACCCGATACCGCCCCCAAAAAACCGGCAGCAAGTCCCTTAAGATGAAGCACCTCGCCGTGCATCTCCGGCACAAGAAAAGAAAGCGCGACACCGGCAATCGCGCCGCCGATGCTCACACTGTCCGGAATTATGAAATGGTCGAAGTCCACAAACGTCGACACAATCGTACCGCAAACAAAAAGCCACAAAACAGGGACAACCGATATGTCATTGATTGTCCGAAACATAAATGGCGGGTGCCCGCCGCTAAATGAAACCCACATGCACAAAATGCATACAAAAAACATTGCGGTCATAAGTTCCACAAACGTATACCTGAAACTAAACTCGCTTCCGCATTTTGCACATCTCCCCCTCAGCACAAAGTAGCTCACCACCGGGATATTGTAGTACCACGGTATAAGCTGCCCGCAGCTCATGCAATGCGACCGCGGAGTCACAACGGACTCATCAAGCGGTATACGATAAATGCATACGTTGAGAAACGAGCCAATGCATGCACCCAGACAGGCCGCCGAGACTGCCATAAAAACCCGAAATAAAGGAAAATTCTCCGCTAAAAAAGTAAGATTCATATATTCCCCGGAAGAACTGTAAAAACCGCTCCTCAAGATTAGCATATACCGCTATGCCATGCAACCTGCCACTCAGCGCCAGGCGCACGTTGAAAAGTTGCAGAATGTAACGTCCATACCCAAAGGAAGGATTACAGACATGAAAAGAAACGCCCAAAAGAGATGCATCCGCATTGCCGCCATGCGGGCGGATCATTTCCGAAAATAGTGATGTTCCGCCTTTTGATGAAATAAGCCCCTTAACACAATTTACGCAGCAAGAAACCATCATGGGAAAGTACAACAACCATTCGCATAATCGGACACATTTTAAGACCGTGAACGGACACGCGCGCTCCCCTGCCCGCCGCAGTCGGGGAAACGTGCGGAAAATCACAGGGGAAATCCAATGTAAGCTGTTTGAAATGTATCTGAATATCCCCAATGCGCGCGGCGGGATTTTGTTTTGATCAATTTCAGCTGATGGAACAGAGCCCTGCGGAGCTTTTTACCTGAATTCCATTTTTAAACACAGGAACGCATTTGACACCGTTTACCATCTGCTGCCAGCCCGCGAACAAACGCAGACAGGCGGAATATGCACGATGTGAGTCAGCCATTGATTCACGCGGTACGGGATACTCCAAAGCATCAATTGCTCCCAAATTCCATGTCCTCTGCCAATCCATTCCCGCCTTTGATTTCCCAACGCCTTGCCGAGCAGTCATTACAAATCCCTACATGACTGCGGCAGTCAATGGAACATGCGCTTTCAGAATAATGCCTGAAAAGCATTAAATACTATTCAAAATAAGTATTTGTTATTTTGATAAAGCCGTCGTACAGTGTTCCACCAAAAGAACCGGCCTGACAATGTCCTCCTGTACTGCTTATGCAAACATCTGAACGAGAAATAAAACATAAAATGCACTGTACAATATCCACGGACTGTTTGTACAGCACAGTTGTTTTCCCATCTGGAAACGCTGAAACCGAAATAATAAGAGCTGTTTTTGAAAAATCACCGACAATCCGCCGTTTGCTGAACTCGGAGCCTTTTTTTATGCAGATGCAGACAAGGAAAAGCTCCGGAATGCAGCCTGCAGAGAAACAAGGCATTAATATTCCTACGGCAGATGAGAACAAGATCGGCCTAACAAAAACCGGATTTGACGGTAAAATCATGTCATTTCATAGACAAATCGCCGGTTTTCCCGCGAGCACGCGCAGACACAGGCAAACACGACATATAGCCTGCCGGGCAGGTATGCCGTATGTATTATTCTGGGGCATAAATACGCCGCGTCCCGTTCTGCAAAAAATTCTTCTCACTGCCGATGGCTCTCGAATTTATAGTGTTTTCCGAATAAACCATACCGGAGGAAATTTCCGCGCGGCGGGACGTAAACCGTTAAACGCAATAACAGACAGGAAGTGAAAGATGAACACGAAAAGGTTGCTGATCATAGTAATGACACTGTACTTTTCTTGCGGCATTGGAATATTGGAAGGAAAAGAGGAAATGAACTCACTAAACGACATGGAAAGAAAAATCGCTGAAATTTCAGCCTGCACCGCCCGCGGCAAAGTTCAGGAATTGAAGAACGCGTGCAATGCGGCTCTTGACGCCGGATTGAGCATAAATGAGATCAACGAAATTCTTGTTCAGCTCTATGCATATTGCGGATTTCCCCGCAGTTTGAATGCGCTGTCGTCATTCATGGCCACGGTAAATGAACGCATCGCACGCGGCATCAAAGATGCGCAAGGGCCTGTGCCGGGCGCACTCCCAGGCGGCAGAAGCATTGACTTCGGAACAAGAAACCAGACGATGCTCTGCGGCTCTCCGGTGAAAGGCCCGCTGTTTGAATTTGCTCCGGCCATCGATGAATTTCTCAAGGCACATCTCTTCGGCGACATATTCGCACGGAACGTTGTCGACTGGCGCACACGCGAAATCGCAACTGTTGCCGCACTCGCGGCGATGACCGGCACAGAATCCCAGCTTGCATCCCATATCGCCATAGCCGCTCACAACGGCGTTACAGAAACCCAAATCGGGGAAATCCTCCAAATTGCAGGAAGAGATCAGACCGTAGTACCGTACATCAGCGCATTTCCCACAGGACATGAAAACTCCGCGTACGCACAGTATTTCAGCGGAAAATCTTATCTGGCGCAGCTGACTAAGGATGCCAATCTCAACGTGCCCGTTGCTAATGTGACATTTGAACCGGGTTGCCGGAACAACTGGCACAGTCATACCGGCGGACAGATACTGATCGCTGTAGGCGGCGTCGGATACTGCCAGGAACGCGGCAAAGCCGCCAGAAAACTGCTTCCAGGTGATATCGCAGAGATCCCGCCGGACGCCGTTCACTGGCACGGCGCCGCACATGACAGCTGGTTCTCGCATTTAGCCGTTGAATGCAACCCAAAAACAAATCGCAACACTTGGCTCGAACCAGTCAGCGATTCAGAATACGAAACGGCAACAGCCGCCAAATGACGAACATGACTGGAGCCCGAATCCGCTGTGTTTCTACTCATTCAATTTCCGACGGGCTCCTGGCGCTTCGGAGTCTTTTCCGCCGTCCGGCGGAAACCGGACAGAGTGAGTACTCCTTCAGCATAAGCGGCCGGAAACACTCGCCGTTCCGGGATGCCGTACGCGCTGCGAAACATTTGGATCCGTCAGATCATCAGGAAGCAAACTCACGAAGTCTGTCCACGCACCCAGGCAGACATGAAAAGAAAACACGTAAAGTCAAACTGTAAAAGTGGAGATACAATGAACAGACGAAATTTCCTGAAAGGCGCGCTTGCCGCCGCCGCAATGCATTCGTTGGGAAAGATTGCCAGCGCCGCCGGCATCGTTCCAAAAATCGCCGCGAAAACAACAGATGTTTCCACAGTGTATTTTACTCGCGAAATCTCCCCGCAGGCCGTTGTATGCGCGTTCCGGGCACTTGGAGT
>CASEAR010000105.1 GCA_949285835.1 uncultured Verrucomicrobiota bacterium
GGAACCCGGAGACTATGTCCGTATTTTCCTTTCACCCTATATTGTGCTCAGGACCCGTTTCTTACGGCGTCACCCCGGATTATCCCCGCGGCGGAAAAAAAACTGTCCACGCATGCCATCCACCGCCCGGTTTGCAGCCGCCAACACCTCAGCTGGAAACGAGAAAGGCGGGAAACCCTTGACAACTCCTTGAATACGAGAGCCGAAATATGCTATTCCCCGAGTTTGTCATTTCCTCGGTCGTTTTACCCTTTTTTCTGTACTCTGTTATTTCGTGTTTCTCGGTTGCCGGAGAACAATCTCGTATTGCTGATCGTCGCAACATTCCTTTCGTTTTGATGTAAACACCCCATATCGATATGCTTGTACAAAAAGGCGCCCGCCATGCCATGGCCGCGCTGCGGACGGCATACGCGCCTCCGTCCCTGCAGACCCGTACTGCGGGCGCGGCCTGCATACCGTGCCACGGGATCATGGGTGTGTTGCATTGGCGGCGCAAATAATATAATATCCGGGTACAGTTCGAGCGCGGGTACGCGCTCCCGCAGGGCGAAGCCGTGAATCGGCCTCTGTCCGTGCCGCCGGCCTCACGCAGGAAACACCGCCGGCGGAGACCTGCCGGAGCCGCTTCCATGGAAGCGTATACCCGCTGTAAAACAGGAAGGAGCATACATATGAGAACCTGTAAGATATTTCTGAAAACGGTATCCGCCGCGGTATTTTTCATCGCGCAAGTCGTTCCCGCCGCCGCGGAAGCCGATGCAATACCCCAAAAGATAACCCTTAAGCTCTGCTCCGTGGAAACCGCAGATACCCGCATGGACAAAGCCTGGGCTCCGCCGACCCCGCCAAGCGTCGAACAGGAACTGCCGTACACAGACTCCGATCTTGTCATGCTCACCGGACCGGCACTGCAGAAGGCGCTGGAGGAAAACCGTCTCGTCCGCGCCGAAAACAGGCGTAGAAGCGCCCGGCTGCAGCTCGCGTCGTACATTGCGGCAGAACAGCATATGAACGAGATAATAAACCGTTACCAGACAACAACCGCCGGACGGTTCGTTATCCTCGCGCTTGACACATTCGCCGGATACATGGGCGAATATTGCGACCCCGAATTTATCCAGTTCTTCCACCGTATGGATAACGACGAGGGTGCGAAAGAGGCGTTCCTTCAAGCCGTGGGATCCGAAGAAACCGCAGCAGTTCCGTATCTGGTAAAGCTTGTGTTCGCCACTCCGCGCGAACAGTCCGGAGCCGTCAGTGTAACGAGCACATACCGCGTGTCAAAATCAACCGTAACACAGATGCTGACCGTACAGATACAGGCGCTGGACGGCAGAATGATCTTCGCAAAAAACATCAAGGAAACCGCATCAGAAGGATATAATTCCGTCGTGCAGACAACTGACGGCGGCGGCGACCTGATTCAGTCCGCTATGGAAAAATGCCTCGAGTCCGCGGCTAAAGCGATAAACGACCACTTTGTGAAACAGACAACATTTACAGTCGAAGCGAAAAACGACAAGAACGGCGATTTCCGCGCAGAAAACGCGGTACTGACCGTCGACGGCGTCGAAAGGCCGCTCAATTCGCCCATATCCCTCCTCGCCGGAAAACATGAAGTCAAAGTGACGCACAGCGGATTCAGGCAGACAGATCCGGAGGTAATGAACATTTCCTCATCAGGAGTCAGAAAGATTATTATGGACAAGGCATTGTGCTCATTTTCTGTTGAGCTGCAGTGCCCGCAGGACGCCGGTTCTGATTCTCTGGCAGATGCAGACGTCTCCATCACGGGCGACGGCGGTATGCAAATACCCGTTCCATATGGAAAAACGGCAGTCGTTCCCGCCGGAAACTACACTCTCAACGTATCGTTGAAAGGCTTCGAACCGGTTTCGAAAAAGATCGTGCTGTCGTCATCTGCGCATGCAGAACCGGTGGTTCTTAAAAAAAGTGAATGACGGCGGCTCAGCAGCAGCCGGGCCGGACGAGTCTGGAGGCAAAACATGTCCGAACAAAAACTGTCAATACTGCTTTCCGCGTTTGTGTTTATTTCAGCGGCCGCCATGCAGTTCTGCGCCGCAGACGCCGGCGAGGGAAAAATCACGTTTTCCGTGGCGTCCGTTTCCACACCTTCAATGAAAATTCCCGAAGAAGTGCTGAAGCCGGACATACAGCTCCCGCCCGGAACGGAAGTCCCGTACGCCCCCTCTTCTCTGGCGTCTATGTGCGACTATGACCTGGCAAGGGCCGTCGCCATAAACAACGCGGCTGCCTGCAGGGAAAACATCATGCGTTCGCGAATCGTGCTTTCGTACTGGATGCGCATCGGCGAGGCGCAGCTGGAAGCGCTGAAGGACAGAAAAAACGACCCGTTCGCCGCAAGCATCTCCAACGCGGAACAGTATTTCGCCGAAACAATGGCACCATTCAGCTCCTGTTTCAGCATTCTTCGTCTCAACGATCCCGGGAACAAAGACGCTTTGCAGAACGCCCCTGAAAACACCCTCTTCGTGAGGTTTACCTTTTCGGATCCTGTATCGACGGTAAGGCAGAACCCAATACCGGGAATAAACACAACCAGTCTCGGCACAACAAAACTGAATATGTCTGCCGAGATACTCGACACGGACGGCAGGATTGTATTCGCCAGTTCGGTCGAGAAATCCGCTACGCGCCCGAATCCGGACACCCCGCTGTCCCAGAAAGATAAATTCTCCGCGGTCGACAGACTCGTCAGACGATGCATGGAACAGATCGCCGAAGACATAGCGAAAGCATTTTCATGCAAGCTGACCATCGCAGTAAGGGGACCGCAGGACGCTGGTTTCGACGCCGCAAGTGCCAGAATCATCGTCGATGGGAAACAAACCGATGCAAGCGAACCGGTTACAGTCGCAAAATGCCCGCACACAATAACCGGAGACGCTGGAGAACGATTTACAAAACCGGTGGTGAAGGTAAATCCCGACGCTGACGCGGAGGCCGTCCTCGAATTCATGCCAGTGCAGTAGCAGCAGCCATGTCCAAGCCGCAAACGCGCATGTAACGCCGATCTAATCCCGAAAATCCTGAATGAAAACTCCTCTTCAATCACTGAAGAACCGCCTTTATTTCATGGTCCCGGACAAAATAGCCGTCGAAAGATCTTTCCGCAAAGTGTTCGGACGCGGCATAAACTGGGAAGCTCCGCAAACCTTCAACGAGAAGCTCCAATGGCTCAAAATTTACAATCGGGATCCCGCCTGCACCGCGATGGTTGATAAATTCGAAGCGAAAAAACTGGTTTCCGGCATCATCGGACAAGAACACGTCATTCCCACCCTGGGGGTCTGGGACAAGTTCGAGGATATTGATTTCGACGCTCTTCCGGAACAATTTGTTCTCAAATGCACGCACGACAGCGGCAGCGTGAAAGTCGTCCGCAGCAAGGTCGGCTTTGACAAAGACGCTGCACGGCGTTTTTTCAGAGAAAAGCTCTCTTCAAATTTCTATTTGATGAATCGCGAGTGGCCTTACAAAAATGTAAAACCAAGAATCATCGCAGAAAAGTATTTGCGGCAGAAAGACGGGGAAAAACTCGTAGACTACAAGTTCTACTGCTTCGGAGGAACTCCGGAGTTCCTCTATATATCCAGAGGACTGGAGGATCATTCCTCCGCACAAATCAGCTTTCTTTACATGGACTGGAGCCCGGCCCCAGTCAAAAGGCCGGATTATGCGCCTTTCGATGTTCTTCCGGAAAAACCCGGCTCATTCGATGAAATGGCGGCCCTGTCCTCACGCCTCTCAAAAGGGTTTCCATTTGTCCGCATAGACATGTATTGCGTAGACGGCACCGTTTTCTTCAGCGAATTCACCTTTTTCCCCATGTCCGGCCTGATGATATTTGACCCTCCGGAATACGATGAAAAGTTCGGACGGCTGCTTAAATTGCCAGAGAAACACGGAAACGGCACACACGCCGCAAGCTCGTAGCATTCCCATAAAAACACCAGAACCCGGACCGCCGGTATGCCGCTCCGGGAAGGACGTTTAACGCTGGAATCCTGAGAGCCCGGATGTCTTGAGTGTTTTGAAAAACATATGATTGTCAGTTACCGGCTTTCATTGGACTTATTCGATGTGCAGCATTGACAAAATGGGCGTCGCGCGGCGAGATAAATCTTTTACGGGATTTTGTTGACTCTTTATACGTGCAGCGGCAGAACACCCGAAAAGCCCGCGCTGCAAACTGGCCCTTGCGCTGACACCAGTTTTAATCTCATCATATTTCCATGCGGCAGCACGCGGCAAAATTTCGCTCCTCGGCTCCGAGTTGCGAAATGAAACAAAACGCCGGAACGCAGCAAAGTTTCGCTTGCCAGCCGCACCTGCCTGCGGCGACATCCGGTGAAATACCAGCCTGCATGCCGCATACGTCACAGCCCGAGAAAATCTTCCGCACCCAAAAACGCCGGCAGACGCCTGCTGCAGTAGTCCGTATCGGCGGCTCAAAGACTGAAGGACATCGCCGCACAGAACTCATCCGCAAGCTTTTCCATCTCTTCTCGGGTATATTGTCTGACCTCTGGCGGCCTCAGCGGATTAACCGTATCTTCCGGGAATCCCCCTAGCGGAACAATTTCTCCGTACTCCTCCTTCGCCCAGCGGACAAACTCCGTATAGTCGTCATAATCAAGAAACTTCTCATCAAAAAATGTCCGCATGTGCCTTTTGCTGATTCCATCCAGACAAAGCCGGAAAAGACGGCGTTTCTCCGGGTCCGACAACTCCGGATCCGACGCCTGAACCGCAGAAGCCATCAGGGAAAGCACGTTTTCCGCATCTTTTTGTTCTGTGCTTTTTTTGTATTGCCGCAAAGCTTTAGAAATTTTTTCTTCCGGATTATCCCCGACAGGAGGAAAAGAAAACGGATCGTATTCAGTAATCGTCGCCAGAGCCCCATTCGGAATCTCCCGACCCGGACCAATGCCGCACCAGCGCATTCCCTCGACCTGCGGGTCTTCCCGGCAAACAAGAATAACACTTTCCGGATCCAGCCCCTCCGGGACTGCGCCCTTTTCTACAGGCAAAAACCAGATTATCTCTTTCCGAATGTCCTCGCAGACCTTCCGGCTAAGATGTTTCTCTACGCTTTTTTTCAATGTTTCCAGAACCTTTTCCGGTGACAGAAGCGGATAGTTTCCGTAGAACATGAGCACCTGACAATCCTTACCGTAGCTCCATGGAACAACCTCGCAAACAAACTTCACATAACCTTCCAGCCTCTCTTCCGCAGAAACGTCATCTGAGAATTTTATGTCCGGAAACAGAGGAAAAATAGGATGCAGTCCGTCAGAAGTTCGCCAGGAATCCGAAAAGTCTGTCAACATCCTGCCGGAAAACGTATGGAACACCCCTCTCTCACGCCCAGTTTTTATCTTCACTCCCAAATCTGAAAGCCCAAGCTTGCCATACACAACTGAACTGACGTCTCCTTCCTTAAATGGTAAAATAACTGCTCCGTATTTGCGGCCGGCCATATCTGCAGCAACGGTTTGTCCCAGCATGTTTTTCGGATCCAGGGGATTGAAAATAACATCCTGCCCGGAAACAAACACGGCAATATGCAAATCCTGCAAAAGATCTACCGTGGGAATTTCCGGCCGGTTTTTCCTCTCCCTGATGTACTGATAGGCCGGCTTCCCGTCAATGAGCAAATCCTTTAAAACCGCTCCCTGGCCGCAAAGATAAACAACCGCCTCCGCCTTCACTGCCGGAGATCTGGACCGTAGATTCAGAGAATTTCCGCTGATGACAGGATCTTTATCATATCTGTCGTCACACACGTATTCCTTCGCATTGTATACCTTGTCAATAATACTGCGGTCCGTCACCACTTCCCCGTTCTTGTCCCGAACACGCCCGTTTACATCTCCCGAGTGCCGGATAAAAATCCAGTTGCCGCGGTAAAGCGCCGCCTCTTCCAGCTCAAATTCAACAAAATATTTTTCACCACTTGCGTACAGCCGTTCGATCTTTATAATCTTCCATATCGGAAAAATCAGCTGAGCCGCTATACCAATAGCCAGAATAATCCCGGAGAGACAAATCTTCTTCCTGTTCATGAGTCTATTCCTCCGTATCGGGATGCCTGCTCCAGTACCGCAGCAGAACAATATTTACGGCTATTAAAAAAGCGCCTGCAATCATCATGAATACACCGCGGCTCACCATATCCAACCTGCTGCGAAAACTCTCTATTCCGCCGATCGTCAGAATAAAGACAGCCCCCAGATTAAGATCAAAAAAACATCGCTTGTATATGCCCCGAAGCAGAATATACGTACCGGCGGCAGAATAAACAACCACAGCCAGAAGATATATCGGGGAGAAAATGTAAAAATATGTCACAGGGATAATCCACAGCAGAGCCGAATCCCAGCGGCAGCTTTTCATAAAAATACTGCAGACCGCAGGAATACAGGAAACCGCGCAGAAAATAACAGAGAACTCGTCGTCTGGCTTATCCATGTCTAACAATGAATATGAAAGATGGTACACAAGCGGAAAAACTATCAGCACTATCGAAAAAACCATCGTCAACGTCCGTCGGAAAATATTCTGGTTCGCAGGCTCACAGCACAATCCTGCCAGCAGCACTGCACCGCACAAAGCAAGAAACATGGACGGCATAACTGTTACAAACGAATCAGGAATCAAGTCATGCAACTGAATCGAAACGACCCAGAACACGTAAAGCACCGACAGTGCCACAACCCATCGGCAGAAAACCGAATATCCCGACTCTTCTTTCCAATAGTTCCTGACGTGAATAAAAACCGTGACACACGCGGCAAGGAAAGCCGCTAGGAAAAGAAAGCCGTGGACAGGCTCTTCCGCGGATATATTTTCAGAAAACAATGCGATTATAAACACATGTATTGTATAAAAAAAGGCGACTATGGAACGCGTAAAACACGCCGCAGGGAGCAGCAGCAGCGCTGTCTGCCAGTACACTATGTTATCAGACTGATAGTATTGCAGCACATTGTTCAGCAGGAATGTGGTGCAGCACACCCCGGCACACCAGATAAACCCCTGAAGCTCCTTTATGATCGTCGGCGCCTTACCGCCGGTACGCCAATCATAGTAGAACATGACGTACGCGCAGAGCAGCGGCACAAAAACAAGCGCAACCTGCCCCGCATGCGGTATCGTAGACCATCGTCCCATAATCAGCAGGATAAGCCCGGCCAGAAGAAGAACTCCGCCGGAAGCTCCAAGCCAGAAAGAAAGTGCCGCCTTACGCTGAACGCTCATATGTCGAAAGCCTCCATTTGCTAATGAGAAACAACCCCGCAGCCGCAACGTGATTTTACCACTTCCAAAATCCCTCAACAATAGCAAAAACTCTGCCGCCGGATATGTGAACTGGTTGCCGCGACCATTTTTTTATAGTACAATCGTGTCGGAGTTTACATTTTGCGCCGTTTCATCGTCTAAAAATCATGTTTGCACAGATATGAGACATTTTTCCCGATTAATCTCTGAAATTTGGATTGAGATTTCCGTGTTGTCCGTTGTTCTCGTAGGAACGGCTTCCTTTTTCTGCAAAATGTCAACGGGAGCATATTGCGCCTTCATTCTGAGTATGGCCTGGACTGCATACCGGCTTTGCCGCTCTAGAGACTTACTTGGTCATAACATTGTATTTTCACCTGTACAAAAAGCGGTTCTGATTGTCATTTTTTTCGGCGTATGCATATCTGCCGCTATTCGACCTCACAGTTTTTTGGACTCGTACAGTTACCGTTTTCCACAAATGCTTTTTTGGCTTCAGGAAGGACGCCCGTTTTCCATACCAGATATCGACGTAAGAGCAAACCAGATGCCGCATGTATGGCCTTTTCTGGCCTCCGTTTTTTTTGTGCCATTGGGAGAACGCGCTGTTGCCATACCGAATATCATAAGTTTTGTTGTTCTTTTTTTTACTTTATACGACATCTTTGACTTTGTTGCAAAAGACGCTGCAAAAAGCTTCTGGTTTGCTGTCATCGTCCTTACAACGCCGTTTGCGGTCATGCAGGCTCCCGGAAATGATAACGTAATTACCTCAGCAGCTTTTATTGCGGTCTCCATGCGGTTTATTCTGCTGGAAAAAACAAACTTTAAAACAATTGCATTCTCCGCCTGCGCTTTTGCTCTGGCTTGCGGAATAAAGCCGCAATACGTCACCCTGGCGCCAATCTGGGGAATATGGTTCCTGTTCAGTAAAACGCACCCGTGGAAAACACTCAGATTCTGGCAATTCGCGCTTCTCGCCGCTCTTGTTTTTATTTGTTCCCCGGCGCCCACAATGATTTCAAACCAGATACTGCATGGAAGCTACAAACATCCGTATGTCAGCTCCTCCCAATCCGTTCTGGAAACTGCGCGCAATCAACCGTCAGCGGAAAAAGATTCCATTGTTTCTTCTTTTGCATCGTCAAATGCCGCACTTGCATATCAATTGCTTGCCCCGCCATTCAATCCCCTCTACAAAAAAATAAACCTGCAACTGGATAAAATACAAAAAAAACACCCGCTGTCAAAAAAGATACTCTCCGGCATCCATGTACAGCCTCTTACAATTCCGGAGGTTGCATCTGTGGGAACCATTGCCATGATTGCCGCATGCGCAGGTGTGCTTCTGGCAATATTACGCCGACGGTGGACCTTTCTGCCTCTTGCGGCTGGAACTTTTTTTGTGATGCAGGTCGCCGTTCTTATAACCACACCAGGGACTCTGGGAAGATCTTTTTTTGGATTTTTTATCCCGATGATGCCATTCATAGCGGATGGACTGCGGTACGTAAAGACTGCTGTTGTCGCATGCATTTCTATCTTCAGTCTGGTGGTATCCATTCTCGTCATAATAATGAATCCGGCATCTCCTCTTTGGCCGGCAGAAATTGTTTCCAACAAAATATCTCACCCGGGAATCCGACAGAATATTGCGGAATACACAAAATTTGCACATCGCAAAGATGGCCCACATGAACTGCTTGACCACATTCCCGGACACGTGAAAACCATTGGAATAATCTGCCAAGACGGTGAGCCTTTCTCTTTCGTGTGGAAACCTCTCAGAGAACACCGGCGCATCATACCGTTTCCCTATGATGCGGACCGTTCCGGACTTTCTAACGCCGGCGTCTCATATCTGATTGTCAAACACAGGAATATTTTGAGTTCGGACGCAAAATCAATCAAAGAAAGTTTTTTGGAAAAAAGCGGATGTTCCGTTGTCGCATCCGCCAGGCATACATCCTACATACAAAAAGGTGAAGAAACATGGTTCTTGCTCAAAACCATTCCTCCCCGTGTGCAGCAATAGCTTCGACAGCTTGACTTGCCGTTTGTTCTAGTGCAGAATCCTGACGTTTCAGGTTCCTGATTTGCGAATTTGAAATAACCGCTGAAGCCGGTTCCGCAGCTTGAATTTCTCGTTCCTGTCAGAAGAATTGGAGACAAATGACGAAACAAAAACACCCGCTGTCTATAAACTATCCTTCCATGTACATGGAACATTACGGTAGATTTCCTGATAACTGGCTTATTGGTATTGTGGAGAAGACCAGAGTTGGATTTGCATCCGATGAACAAGTAAGGCTTTTCGGAGCTTCGGGAGGGGTCTTGACTTCCGTTCTGATGTATTTGCTGGAAACAGGCCGAATAGACGGCGCGATTTTGGCCAGACAAGGCGTTCCCAAACCGCTCGAAGCCTCCCCGGTAATCGCTGAAACAAAGGAAAGTATTCAGGAATGTGCGGGCTCTGTTTATACGGAAGTTGATATGCTTTCTGCACTGGACCACCTCGAACCGGGGAAAAGATATGCCATAACATGCACCCCCGAGAATTCTATACGTCTCAGATCAATGCAGCATTCCGGACACCCGGCCGCCAGACAGATTGCATATGTCCTCGGTCCGTACACAGGAACGGCCCTCATGAAAGAGGCAATCGGCTACTACATAAAATCAAACGGCGTCAAGTCCGCAGAGAATGTTACAAGCCTTAAATGGCGAGCCGGAGTATGGCCGGGATATTTGGAAATAAAAACGTCTGACGGAAAGATTATCCGATCCCCTAAAGTTTACTACAATTTTTTAATCCCCTTCTTTGTGACAGAGACAAGTCTGCTCAGTATGGACTTCTGTAACGAATTCTCTGATCTGTCTGTCGGCGACGCATGGTCGCCAAAGTACGAAAATGCGAATGCGGGCGGAGTCTCTGTAATCACAACACGGACGAAAGAAATGGAAGATATTGTTTCCGAAATGTGCGGAAAGGGAATCATCAAAGCAGAAGAGATTGACCCCATACATGCGGCTGACATGCACGGGCATATGCTTGATTTTAAAAAAAGAGGCGGGTTTATAAGATCACGTATTCTCGGCTCATTGGGATTCTGCGCACCCGACTACGGATACAAGCCTGTGAAAATTTCAAAATCACGCTGGATGGTTGAGCTTGTGATTTCCTTAATTTTTTTTGTCTGCAGGACACGTCTGGCACGATGGGTCGTATGCAAAATCCCGGAAAAAATCATAGGTCCTGTTTTTAACCGCGCACGCCTTTCATGGAAGCATATAAGCAGACCCACCAAAAGAAAGGGTCTCGCAGAGTACAATGTAGAAATTTTATAACCCCCCTTCCGGAGATATTTTTCATGCATATAAATGATGCCGCAAAGGGATTGGAAACTCGGTACAAGTACGTACTTCCACGACTGTTCTCACAAATCTGCCGAGATCCGAACGATGTGAATTTCGGGTGTTGTGATCGAAATTTCTGGCATTATCGAATCCGGGATTTTTCATCAATCATTCTGCAGCAGGGCGCGTATTTCGTTTTCCTTGCATCAAAAAGAAAAGACTGTTCACCGGAATTCAGATCTTTCGCACGCACACTGAGCGCAGGCGGCGCTGCCTTCTGGAATAAACGAGCCAAAATGCGCGGAGCATTTGAAGAGTATTATCCTTTCGAATCCGGGTATCCGCCATTGGCATTCAGCGCTCTTGCGGTAGCAAAATTGGCAAGTGAAAACGCTGTTGATCCCGAAACTATTCTGCCAGGCATGAGAAAAGCCGCACGGCAACTCTCCGGGAGATTCGAACCGCAAGCGGCCAATCAGCAGATCGCCGGACTTGCGGCGCTGGCGTGGATTGCAAAAGTTTACCCGGATTTAGTCGAAGATGGCGTTTTGGATCGTCTCAAGCAAAAGTCATTGTCCCTGCAGACCAAAGAAGGATGGTTCTGGGAATATGATGGTCCCGACATCGGATACCTCTCTGTTACCATAGATTGTCTCTGGGATTTATACGACGCTACACAGGACAGAGACTACATTTGTGCCGCAGAAAAGGCATTGACTTTTATATACGAGTGCGTCATTCCTTGCAAATGCGGCCTAGGGATGATCAATGCACGCAATACGGACTACATTGTTCCCTACGGCATAACACGATTCCTAACTGACGGGACGCCTTCCAGCAGAGGGAAATCCCTGAAAATTATAGAAATTTTATATTCCAATTCCGCTGAGCCGTCGCACTTTTTTTCGTCGGTTGATGACCGCTACTGGTGTCATTACATAGGGCATTCTCTTGTTAGAGCGCTGGAAATCCTGGACAAATGTTCCGGTGATTTCCCCGCTGAGACATGCGCGGCTTGTGACGCCGACAAATATTTCGATCTATCCGGTTATATGTTCTCATCAGTTCCGCAGGGTATTTTAACTGTCGCAGCCAAAAAAGGAGGTGTGGTACGCCTGTTGTGTGACGGTTGCTATGCTCTTGATTTCGGATGGATTGTGAAGCAGAAAGGGAAACAGTATGTATCACACTGGTGGTCGCAAAACTGGGACGTGTCCGACGTTTCGCCTGATCACAGCATTTCAATTTCCGGATGTCTGTTTCCTCATCGAACAATCCAGTCTTCTCCGCTTCGTCATTTCATACTGCGGCTGTCAAGCTTCATATTTGGCAGACATATAATCAAACTTCTGAAGGGAATAATGATTTTCAAAAAGAATGGATCCGGAAAATTTGTTCGAAAAATATCCTTTAACGAAAATAAGATCGAAATAAGCGATTTTATATACGGCTTCAGCGGAGCTCTGATAGAACCAGCAGGAAGAACTTCCAAACGACATGTTGCAAGCGCCGACAGCTATCATTGCGAGGATGCCGCTCTAGTTTCCGGCATAACGCTTGATCGCCAGACAAACTGGGAAAATGGTGTTTTTCACGCCGTCACAGTCATGCTGTACCCGGAGAAAGTGTCTGAAATTGACAATGCAAATTAATACCCCAGCCGCGTTTTATGAGTATGCATGGCGCTTTCTGCGGAAGATTCTTAAATTTCTTCTGGCAGGCTGCCCATCGTTCCTTATCGCAATACCTCTGAATTTTTTTCTGGTAACCGAAGTCAATATTCCAAAGTGGTGTTCTTACATCATAGTTCTTATATTTCAGGTAACTTTAAACTTTTTTCTCTGCCGCAAATATGTCTTCCTGTCAAATCCAGAGAAGTCTATCTTCAGGCAGTTCTATGAATTCTTTTCTGCGGTCGCCATCTTTCGACTCTTTGACTGGGCTCTCTACGTCTTCTTGGTTTCTCAGTTCCCGAAGGTAAATTTTGTTGTGTTTCAGATATTCAACGCAGTTTTTTTTGCTCTTATCAAGTTTTTCTTTTGCAAAAAGGCAATTGAAGGGAAATATTGACCATGGTCAAATTAATAATTCAGATTCCTTGTCTTAATGAAGCGCAAACCCTGCCTCAGACAATCCGCGACCTCCCAAAACAAATAGACGGAATTGACGTCATTGAGTATCAGGTTATAGATGATGGTTCCACAGACGACACCGCAGAGGTCGCCCGTAAAAACGGCGTACACCACATTATAAGTCTGGGAACAAACAGAGGTCTTGCCACAGCTTTTTCCGTCGGAATAAACAATGCTCTTAAGAACGGCGCGGATATCGTTGTAAACACAGACGCTGATAACCAGTACTGCGGAGCGGACATCTGCAAACTCGTAAGACCAATTATAGAGAACAAGGCGGAAATAGTTGTCGGATGTAGGCCGATCGTAAATCATCCTGAATTCAGTTCCGCAAAAAAATTCCTACAGCTTGTCGGCAGTTCGGCGTTAAGATGGATTTCAAAAACTGATGTCCCGGATGCCCCTTCTGGATTTCGAGCATTCTCCAGACGAGCCTGCCAGCGTATTTTCATTCATTCAAAGTTTTCATATTGCATGGAAACTTTGATTCAGGCCGGAACAACAGGAATGAGAGTTGCCTCTGTTGATATTCGGATAAATCCGAAAACAAGGGACTCTCGATTATTCAAAAGCATTCCACAGTACATAATGAAAACTGGCGGTACAATGCTGCATATGTTTATCTTGTACCGGCCCGGACGTTTCTTCTTCCTGTGCTCAATCCCATTCTTTCTTGGAGCGTTTTTCATTGGCATACGCTTCTTATATCTCGTTTATTTTACGGAACGTACAACCAGAACATATATTCCGTCTTTGATTTTTTTATCCCTGCTGGCATCTGCTGCGTTTCTATTTTGCGTAATGGCAGTCATCGGTATCCTAATGCAGGCAAATCGCAGACTTTTGGAGGAGTCTTTGTTCCTGATCAAAAGCAACCATGACAAGATCGCTCCCGAACACACATCTATTCCGGCAGAATCTGTTCAAAATATAAACCAGTAAATACGCTTTGCCTGCTGCAAAAACATCTAATATCGGTCTTAAAGCGACCGTACCAGATCAGTCGTCTATGCAGACAAGAATACCGCGACATGGCACTCTCTTGAAGAAGAGCGGTAATGTCGCAGCATTTGCCGGTTATTTCCGGCGGCTTGCGTACCGACGCTTGAAATTCGCATTAATATACACGAGAGTTCTTAAGATTCCGCTTTTATTCCCGCTGGGACACACTAGATTTCAGCGTGCTGCCATTTATTTGTGCTATTGACTTTATCTAGTATAAGTGTGATACTCATTCCATAAATAATGCTATTAGCACAAAATGAGCTTTAATGTGCCACAATATGTCCGCGTAGCGGAAATACTTCAAAGACGAATCGTCAATGGAGATTATCTGATGCGCGATATTCCGTCCGGAAGAGCCCTTGCGGAACAATTCGGAGTAAGCCACATCGTAGTGCGCGGAGCCCTCGATCTTCTCGTGCGGCAGAAGGTGATTTCCCGCAAAAGCAACGGTCGGCTGTCTGCGAACCCGCCGGCCGGCGCCGGTTCTATTTCCCGACCCGGTGCAGCGACCATTCAGTCCTGATCCGGCTTGAATATGTACTCCCGCTTCCATACCCAATCCCCGTAAATTCAATCTCCGCATACGGACCGGCATATTCCGGAAAACACGGAGATTCATCCGGAGAGACGCATATCTGCAGACCTTCTCCATACTCGATATCCCCGGGAGTGATGCCCTCCGAGCGAATTGTGAAAAGCACGCCGCGGCGAAGCACTGCGGCAGCTGCGCCGTCCGTACCGGATTTCATCCACAAGCCCGGATTCCTCGACAACTCCGCCATTCCTCCGGGTCCGGCTCCGGCGTTTACAGACGGCAAAGCCGGGTCCGAAGAAAGGCGAACCCACTCTCTTCCGGGAAAAAACTCGGAGACAAACACACGCGCCCCACTCAAAGGCACCTGTGTCACGGTCCACACCCTGCCGCCGGAGCTTCCATCCTTTTCCGCCGGCAGCTCCAGGCTCATGTCGCAGACAATCTCACTGCCGTGCGTGGACTTGAACCGGTAAGTCCTTACGGCACGGACGCCGTTCATGACGCCGTCTGAATATTCCATGCGGATTCCGTCGCTCAGTTTCGTCGCCTTGTACGGCCCTTTCTCAATTCCGGGAACCGGCGGCCATGAGGTTTGCGGCCAAACCCACATTTTCTCTCCGCCGTAGTTATGCCATCCTCCCAGCGCGTCCGCAAATTTGTCCGCGTCCGGATTCGTCCACAGCACATTGTCTTCTCCGCAGAACGAGTACCGTACGACGCGTCCCAATGACGGGCAGACCACAAGCTCCGCAACGCCGTTTGAAACCCGCACACATCCGCTGAAACCATCGGAAACCGCATCTTCCTCAAAAACAACGCCGGGACTGGCGCAGCCGCACACCAGCGCCACAGACTGCCCGAAATCAGCGCATGCCCGGACGGCAGAATGCGCACACAGGCCTCCGGCACGGCGCACCACTTCGCCTGCACCCTGCTGCGGGTGACATACTCAAAGTCCCCTCCGGACGCTGAGAATACGGATACGACACCGCGCCCGTTCTCACGGTTGATCTTCTCGTGAATCTCCGGCGTACAGGCTACAAGCCCGCTACGGTACGGCGACGCCGCGGAAATGTCGTCCCTGACCTGTCTGTACAGCGAAAGCGCCTTCGAAAAGAACCGGACGCCTGATTCCGAGACGGCGCCCAGATCCCCCCATATCCCGCTTTGCCCCAGAACAAGAGACGCCAGTCCCGTCGACTGCGAACTTAACGGATCGTCCGGAAGATAATGCGTAAGAAACAGCACAGACGGTATCCACTTGTCGTACGAAAGCGGGGTGCGGCATATCCACGTACGGGCAGGACCTGGATACACAAAAACGTTTATACCCATGCCCGTCAGTCCCTGCCCATCCGGATGCGACACATGGTCCATATTGTGAAAATAAGGCCCGTTGTTTATCAAAAAATACTTTCCGGAAGCAAGGAACGCAAGGCCCATACAGCGCCCGCCCTCTGTCACGTCGAAGTCCACAATTGCATCCGGACACGCTGCGCAGACCCTGTCGGCTATGCGGCACAGGTACTCCGGAAGCAGAAACGCGTGCGAAAGCCTCCGCTCCTCCGCCGGAACGCTGTCATCCCCATGAAAATGATCTGGAGAATCGCACCCGTACTGCCCCACGGCGTCCCATTTGAAATATGAAACCCCAAGTTCTCTGTTCAGCCGGATAAGCTCATCGGCAAACTTCTCCCAGTATCCGCTGACCAGGCACATGTCGCGGCTCTCCGGCGTTTCCCATATCTTCCGCGCATCGGGCAGCCGTCCATTCACTGTTTC
>CASEAR010000106.1 GCA_949285835.1 uncultured Verrucomicrobiota bacterium
GCCGAGCCTGCCGGTGGACGGAGGCGGATACTGCACGCCGGAAGTCCCGCCGGAAATTTCCGGCACAACGCCGGTGCGCTCAAAAATATCGAGAATATTTTCGGAAGCATGCGCCAGCGACGAAAGCACCGCGCATAAACCTGACATCACAAGCATTTTGTATAAAATCTTCATCCCTCGCCTCCCGTTCCGGATCCGAACCGCGCAGCCGCACCTGCGCCCGCGCGCAATTCGAAGCCCTATTTCAATGTTCAACTCTTCTTTTAGCAAAAATCAAATTACGGGAACAGTTAAAATGATTACCTTTTTTTTACTTTCACAGGTCATTATTGGTATTGTACGCCGTAAATTTAATCACGCAAAACGTCTGATACGCCGACCATACCCTCTAAGTTTTTTTCTCCAGACAATGCAATTGCGCTGTGCCGCCGAAACTTCGGATTTCCTTGAAGGAAAGAGACGCGATCCCTGCCTCGCAGGAATAAACTCTTGACTTGCAAGCTTTCCATGTGACAGCATAGCCCGGGTAAGTTCCTAACGCTGCCGCATTCGGACGGCAGCTCTGTTTGCCGCAATCGGGGGAACACGCGATTCAAGCCCCACGGAGGGATAAGGATGAAAGCATTTCACAGGTCTGCCGCCGGTGCGTTGTGCCTCTTTCTTTCAGTTCTGCTGACGGACGGCGGAATGGTGTATGCGGACGGCACGCGCTTGGATGTTACCGTGCCGGACGGAAACATAACATTCTGCGAAAGCCACACCAGCTATCCGGGAACAAAGGCGTTTGACAACGGCTCTCTGTCAGATGAATCAAGGTGGCTTGCTTCCGGGAAAGCGCTTCCCAACGCATGGATCAGGTACGATTTCGACAGTCCGGTCACAATAAACGGCTATTCCATCACAGGCTTTTCGTCCTCAAACAGCGGACTGAAACGCGATCCGAAATCGTGGACACTTGACGCCTCCTCTGATGGGACGGCATGGGAAGTCCTTGATATGCGCACGAACCAGACGGGATGGGCTTCCACGGAAAAACGCGTCTTTGATTTTGACAATGACCGCCAGTTCAGCGCGTACCGCATCACGATCACGGAGAACAACGGTGTCACGGACTACACGGGGTTTCTCGAAGCAGAGCTGTACGCCGATCCAGATTCGCCCGGAGTACCGATTGTGCGTACAGCCGCAGACGACCCCTATTATCCGGGCAGAGCAAGACTGTCGGCGACGCTGCTTTCAGGCGGTTCCGCAGAGGTGACATTCTTGTGGGGAACCTCTCCGGATAATATGCGCAACTCGGCGTCCCTGCACCTGAACGCTTCCGAGACGGAGGATGTGGAAATTACCGGCCTTGAAATGATGGAAACGTACTACTGGACCGCATATGCGCAAAACGAATTCGGGGAAGGCATGGCGGACGCAACAAACTCATTCGTTTCATCCGCCGGATATGACATGACGCGTCCCGACGGAGAAATATCGGGAACGTCCGGACATGTGGACTATCCCCCTTACAAGGCGTTTGACGACGGAGGGAGTGTGGAAAAATCAAGATGGCTTCCAAATGCTTCCGACGTGCCGGACGTCTGGATACAGTACGATTTCTCCGACGGTCCGAGAATACTGAAGGCATACTCAGTGACGGGGCTTGGCTCTTCAAACTACCAGACTCGGTCGCCGAAATCATGGACTTTGTCAGCGTCCGACTCCGGAGACGACTGGGTGGTTCTCGATGCCCGCGCCGGTCAGACGGGATGGTCCGAATACGAAGTGCGAACGTTCAAAGTCTCCAACACGCAGCCGTTCAGCAGGTACAGATTCACCATCACGGAAAACAACGGCGCAACGGATTACACCGGCATCTGCGAGCTCGAACTGTTCGGAATTCCGGATTTTGTAAACGAACCGGAAGTGCTCCTGAAATCGGTGGAAAATATCGCCGGGGGCACGGTCACGCTAAACGGAGACCTTTCCGCGGGAGGATCGGCCGAGATAACCGTAATCTGGGGGCTGTCCCCTGAATCCATGTCCAACACAAATCATCTGGGCACCGTTTTTCAGGGGGATTTTTCCCATACAATCTCCGGACTGACACCGTTTGAAACTTATTATTTCCTCATTTTCGCGTCAAATACGGAAGGCGAAAGCGTATCCGGGGATGGCGTTCCCGTGCGGGCCGTCGCGCCCGGGGAGCATTTCAAATGGGTCGGCGGACGAACCGGGGAGTGGGAAGACGCCGCGAACTGGTCTCCGTCCATCCGTTCTCCCGGGATGCCGGGCGATGTCGTCATTATAGACGCTATTACCACAATAACCGTCAATTCCGAAAAAATCTCCCTCGGCGGATTGCGTTTGTCCGGTCCGTATGCACAGGGCAGCATCATAGTAACCAACTCCCCCGGGAAAACAACGGAGATTGTTTTCAACAATCCCGCGGGTGCCGCTTTTATCGAGGCGGGCGGAGCGGCGCCGTATCACCTGTTTGCGGACGTCAGAACGGAAACCGATCTCGAATTCTCCAGCAACTCATCCTGGCCCGTTTATTTACACGGGAAACTCTGTGGAACAGGTAAATTTAAAATACTGACCGACTCCAGAATCCAGCTTGCGCCGGTGTCGGACATTACCGTAGACTCCATGCTTCTGGCGGAGGATTCTCTGTCGTACTGCTCGCTTGGGCCTTCGTGCGGGGGTACGGTTACGTTCACCGGCGGCAATGTGATGTCTTTTCACGGAGACTGGTCGGATCACACATGCTTTTTGAAAACGGGTACGTCCGTAATATTCGACGGCGGGACGACAACAAACCTCAACGCTTCCACTCTCCCCAAAATTACGAACGATTCCACCACTGACGCCCGTTTTGTCATAACAAACGGGGCGAAAGTTATCAACATTACGTCCAAGGGAGAGCCCAGAATATGCGGGTACCGTAACAGCGTCACTGTCTGCGGCCACGGATCCATGTGGGACGCCGCGGGCGGCGAAATGAAAGTCTTTCACGGCACAAACAGCGTAAGCGTCACGGACGGCGCTTCGGTCGTCAACGCGAGACTGTCTTTCCGCGGTTCGAATGGACGCCTTACGGTGTCCGGCAGCGGCACGGTGTGGGACGCCGGCGGGAGATTCTGCATCGGACGTAATTCAGACCTCAACTATGCCGAAATCTCGGACGGCGCCGCAGTTGCAAACGCCGAACTCATGGTGGCTGGACGCTGTGGATATGACGACGGCAATGTAGGCGGCGGCTCAAGCAACACATTGATCATCGCAAACGGAGCCGTGATCTACGCCTCCTCGTACGATCAGGTCACGGACGGCGGCGGCGTCTGCATCTCCGGGAAAACGGGCGCAACAAGCTGCGATAACCTCCTTCTCGTCGAGGGTGAAGGCTCCCTCGTGGACTGGAACAACAGAAACTTCAACATTTCTTTCATGCAGATGACGTCGTCCACCGGCATCTTCAACCGGGCAGAAGCCAGAAACGGCGGCACAATCACCAACATCGCCAACGTCTACGTAGGCAGGAGCAGCGCCTCACAGCAGGAAAACGCCTTCAACGACCTCCGAGCTGGAAAGGACGGGAATATTTTCATCAACGGCAAGGTCAACGTGGGCACCGTCAAGTCATCATACGGCAACAGGATTACCATTGCCGGAGGTAGAATATCCGCGGGCAGCATGACTGTGGCGTCAAACAACGGCGTCGGAGTCGAGCTCGGAGACAGCGCCCCCGTACCTGCGGAATTCTCCGGAACCGTAACATTCGAACCGGATACATACATCTATCCGTCCTTGTGTCAGGGTGTAGACACCGGCGCCGGCGGCGTTGTGCTGCGGGCCGCGGAGATCATAGACAACGGCCTCTCTCTGGAGCCGGGGTTCGATCCCGCATGCTGGAAACTCATAGTCACACAGAATCAAATTTCCCTCTACAACTTTTTACCCAGCACGGTGATTCTGTTTAGATAGCCGGCTCCTGCGCCACAAGACGGCGCAGCCCGCCCGGCGTCAGCCAGTGGCATGCCGGACGCTGTGCATACGCCGCAGGATGGCGCAGCCCGGCAGCTCTGGCATCGGATGCCCTTCGCATCCAACAGCATGCTTCGCCGGTCTGAACAAAACACCAGAATTTACGCCGATTGAGAATTGCAGTGCTTCAAAAACATTTTTTCACCTCCCGATTAATCCGCCGAAAAGCACTGTAAATATATCAATAATAAATTTATTTCCAATGTATTACGCCTTCACAATATCAGTCGGCGGACAGTGCATAATTACAGTTGACAAAAGTTAAATAAATGTTATAGTTATCTGGAAATCAAATCAAATAAGAGAGACGGAGCATGCCTGACAAACTAAATTCAGAATTCTGCAGTCTATGCCGCAAGGCGGGTTGGAAATGTACCCCGCAGCGTTTTGCCGTCTACAAATTTCTGAAAGACAACCTTTCACACCCCGACGTAGACAGCGTATGGTCCGCCGTAAAAAAAGTTCATCCGTCAATTACCAGAGAAAGCGTATACCGTATCCTTAACGAACAGGCGGAGTTTGGAACCATTAGACGTCTGGACCATATAGACAATGCCCGCTACGATTCGCGAACAGAAGCGCACGGGCATTTTATCTGCAGCAAGTGCGGAAAAATCTATGATTTTGACTGGCCTGAGGGACAAGATCTTCCGAAAGAAATGATTTCCGGAAACATTACACATATGGAAATTCGGCTTATTGGGATTTGTAAAAAATGCGTTTCAGCGTTCGCTTCACCCGTTCTGCACCTGAATGACAAAAAACCTGAAAACAACTACGTACCAGACGGCACAAACATCAAACATCAAGCACAAAAACCAGGGAAAGGAAAACACCATGAGAAGCATCACAAAAATTGAGCTTCAGTATGCTCACAGATTCTATAAATTTCAGGGCGAAGCCCAATATCTTCACGGCCACACCGGTATCCTTACCATAGAGGTTGAGGACACCATTGAACCGGGCGTCAACATGGTCTTCCCATGCAATGAAATACAAAAAACGGCATGGGATGTGTTGAAGAACTTCGATCACGCCCTGATACTGCGCGAAGACGATCCCTTGCTGCCTGCCATTCTCGGCGTTTATGAGAAACAGGGCATCAAGGACGGAGCGCCTACCAACAAAATGAAAGGCAAGGCATTTAAAACTGAACTTGCCACGGCATATCCGGACTGCAGGCTCGTAGTGACAAAAGAAACCATGACCGTGGAAGGCATGATAAAAATGGTGTACGAACTGCTCAAAGATAAACTCAACATCGCTAAGCTTACCTTCACCAGCGGCGTCAATGCAGCCACACAGGAATACACGCCCACCAGAACCATTGACCGCTGCCCGCTTTGCGGCATAGAATTAATCGGCGGTGTTTGCCCGAAATGCGGTTATAGAAAACACTGATTCATGGTACTGAAGCGGTTCTGAACTGCATACAGCGCCTCTGACAGCCTTGTCAGAGGCGCTGTTTTCGTCTGCATAGCAGATGAATATGTTTCTATGCCGATCGTGCACTCACCAACAATAAAGTTTGGTCCGTTCTGGAGGCTGTCTCAATTATTCTCTCCGGCAATAATCCGGACCGCATTTACAAACTTGCACTCAGAACGATGCAACGGTCAGGGACAACCTTATAGTCGGGGACAAACTATAATTGTATTGTTTGCGGGAAGTGATCTGTGAAGAAAGAATGTTCATCAAGCTCTGGTGAAACTTGCAGCCCTAAGCTTTCCCTGAGGTGGCATCTGCTGAGTTCGGTCAATCCGATAATGGCATTAAATTCCGGTCAAGCCGCGAATTCCGACTGCACGGATATATCACCGGAAAGTCTGAAACGGTATCAAATACATCGCAAAGAAGCCGCTTCAATATGATACGCCTGATGATACGCCTACGAAAAATTCCGTCGTACCGGATGCCAAACGCATTGCCTCCAAAGCGGCGCACTGCAAATTCCATTGTTGATCCTAGTCCTGATTCTTCTCCGCAGCCTCAGGGCTTTTCGCCGACAATATCCTTACATGCGCAGCTGTCTCACAGTTAAAATCCTGCCTAGCTTCGTTCTGAGCCAATTGTTCCATATTTCACCCAGACGTTCTCTGTTTTCGAGGTGAATTGGAAGAGAAATGTCCTCTTATTTTTTGCAGGGGCCAATATTGTAATGGCGGTTCTCCTGAAAAACACTCGAAAACGATATTCGCAGTCTGCTGGAACGTTAATACTCTTGACGGTGATTTTGGGCGTACGGACGCATGCTGGCGCACCAAACCCAGGTGCTGTGGCATGGTCTCTCTCTAAGACGGTGTGCAAAACATTGGGAGACGCGCTTTTTCTCTCCGTTCTCTGACGCCGTTTCTGTTTCTTCGGAGACAAAACTGTCTCCCCGTCGCTTCCGTCAGATCGCACATTCTTGTTCTTCGAGCATGTTTTTTTCGGCGGCTGCGTCGCAGCACAGCTTTGTGCTGGAATTTGCTGCCGCTGCTGCTGCGTATGTGTCATTGTCTGCACGGAAGATGTCCATCATGATGGAGAATGCACCGTTTTTACGGCTGTTTCGGGGCGTGTGTGCGGATGCGGGACAGAAAAACATCTGTTCCGGGGGGTAAAAAAGGGTGTTCGAGGGGAAGTTGTGGCGAAAAAAGTAAAAAAAATTGTCCGGTTGCGGTTTCCTGCGGGTGTTTTTCAGGGCGGCGGCGGTCACGAAACGCCTATTTTACAGGGCTTTTGTGATGTTTTCATCAGGCGTATAATTTTTTTTTGCAACGGTATTGACTTTGCGGGGCCGAAAGTGATAGATTTTCCCACATGCGCAGCAAACCGCGAGGCCCGGCTGAGGTCGGGGACAGCG
>CASEAR010000107.1 GCA_949285835.1 uncultured Verrucomicrobiota bacterium
CCGGTCAAATCGCCGGAACAGCGATTACCGATCCCCGACATCTGCACAGCCATGGAATTTCCTCCGGCAAAACCATAAAGTCCGGACAGCTGCAGCCCGAACATTCCGTCGCTGACGACATTCGCAAAGACACCGATATCAAGTCCGACCATATCAACGCACTCTCCGGATATCAGGTTAATCCTTAATCCAGACACATTGTCATCTGCGGCCGGGAACTGCGCGTTCGGGGAAAACAAACCTATTCCAAACGGATATGTGTTCTTTCCTTCGCAGTTTATACTGGAATCAAACTCGACAGAGTGACCGCCATACTGATTTTCTGACGAGACCACGGTCATGGTGCCGCCATACGCCGCGTTTACAAAAACTGACAACAGAAAAACGAAAAGAGGACACACTTTCTTTTTCATATTACCCTCCTGGGATAAATCAACATTCTTTTGGCAGAATGTTCTCATTATGGCGGATATATGTCAATAGCTTCATTAGAACGCGCTGTTGCACGCGTCATTCGGATCCCAGGAGAGAGGACAAGGACATGATTACGACATAGAGACACATTTGCATAGCAGAATATTGTCTTTCTCAGATTTTCAAGCATTACATATCAACCACGCGGTATACGAAACGTAAATAAGAAGCAGAACCGCACCCTCCCCTCTTGTTATGCGTTTTGAAGTCGACATCATAGGGAGAAGCAGAAATGAAGTACCGAGAAAAACCGCAATATCTACTACGCCCACCTTACTGTTGAATCCGGAAAATGAGGTGATGCTTCCTGTCGCTCCCATTATGAATAGAATATTAAATATATTTGACCCGACAACATTTCCAACAGCGATATCACATTCTTTTTTTAATGCGGCGACTATTGACGTTGCAAGTTCCGGCAGACTGGTACCCACAGCAACAAGGGTCAACCCTATCACTGCCTCTGAGACCCCAAGTGTACGTGCGATTTCAACAGCGCCATAAACAAAAGACTTTGATCCGGCGACAAGCGCGGCCATACCGATGATTATAAACCACAAGGATGCAAGAACCCCCATGTGTTGTTCCGACATCTCATTCATGCTCGATGATTCATCTTTCTCAGCAAATTTTATCCCTAGAACCGTATAGGCAACGCTTCCTGCGAAAAACAACATTCCGCAACATCTGGGGACTCCTCCGAAACAGAAAAAAACCAAAGCAAATAAGACAGACGCCGCCAGCATTACCGGCATATCGCGTCGAATCAGAACGTCTTTCACCGGCAATGGACAAATCGCAGCCGACAAACCTAGTATCAATGCAACATTGCAAATATTTGATCCTACGATATTGCCGATGCTTATATCCATCTTGCCGTTAAGTGCCGCGTTAAGACTGACCACGAACTCCGGCGCGCTGGTGCCATACGCAACAAGGGTAAGACCTATTATAAGCGTCGGCAGCCCCAGACGTGCCGCGAGATTTGAACCGCCGCGAACTAAAAAATCAGCCCCGTAGTAAAGTCCAACAATCCCAAGTACAACAAAGCCGACGCTCGCGATCATTCCCACATGCATTCGTTAAGTGTCCTTTCTGTAGAGAAAAAGTCTGCGAAAATGAATAAGCGATTATTTTATTTAAACCTTGTTCCAAAAACAACATAAAAGCCCGAAATATGCAACTCAAAATGTACTTCCCAGAGAAAACATATATAGCCATATGCCGCGCTGACCATGCAATGTTACGAATACACTGCGGAATTACCGGCACTAAAGGTACGTGTTTTTCTCCATCGTAACCATCCTTTTTGTGTTGGACGAGCGTCAGGTGTTTTGATGCAACGTGATATACGCTATGCTCTCCGCTCATGCGGTCTTCCTTTTGTCTGTTTCCTACATGATGGAAGAATATCAATTTTTCTTGATTTACGCCCCGGGTCCGAGAAGAATAGTGGAAAACCTATCCTTCCCTTTTTGCCCGCTTCCTGGCGAGGTCCAATACATATTGGACTTTTAAGGTACAATATGTGATATCATATGCCGGGTTTTAGAAGCGAATAAGTTAAGACTAAGGATTTTAAAGATGCCACCTTACACAACAGGCCGTTCAAAGAATTTCAACGCGGCTTCAACTGTTAAAGTGCAGCCTAACAGCATTGAGGCAGAAAAAGCTATACTTGGCGCCATACTTATTGATCCGATACGGTCAATGGATCTTTGCTCCGAGGTTGGAATTACGGAAGAAAGTTTTTGGTCCCCCGACAATAAGCGTATATTTGCATGTGCATCGTCACTGTACGCCAAAGGAATTCCTATTGACTTCATTTCTATTTCAAACGAATTGCGAAAAGCTGGAGCTTATGACGAAATAGGCGGCTCGGTAGCACTGGAACAGCTTATTTCTGCGGTAACTTCCGTAGGACAGTCTGCATACTACGCTACGTTACTTCACGAAAAAGAAGTGCTTCGCAAAATTATTTCGGTTTCGCACGATGCAGAAGAAAAGTGTTACAGTCCAGATAGAAGCGTTGAACTTATACTTAGCGAAACCGAGCAGGCGGTGTTGTCCATCTCGGAAAATCAGAAATCCTCCATTCCAACATGGCGCGAATCAATTTTTGCGACAATAAAACGTCTTGATGGTCTGCTCGGACGCAGCGATGGATTGAGCGGCATTTCGACGGGATTTATTGACCTTGACAACATACTTCAAGGTCTGCGCCCTTCTGAAATGATTGTTCTTGCCGCGCGGCCGTCCATGGGGAAAACTTCGTTGGCCATGAATATATGCGAAAATGTGGCAATGGGGAAAAACACAGGCGGACAGGCTTCCAAGCGACATCCTGTAGCAATATTTTCGCTGGAGATGTCCACAGACGCACTTGTCACAAGGATGCTTTGTTCCAAGTCCGGTATTTCTTCGCATTCGCTCGTTCGCGGCTTTTGCGACAAGAAAATCGCCACGACCAAGCTGACCAGAGCCGCCGACGAGCTGAACGATGCGCCGATATATGTGGACGATACCGGCGGTCTTGATATCATGGATCTTCGCGCCAGGGCACGCAGAATGAAGAAGAAGTACGGTATCGAGCTTATTATGATAGACTATCTCCAGCTGCTGAACAGCCGAGCATATGCCTCACAGGGAAGACAGTTGGAGACTTCCAATATTTCGGCTCAAATAAAGTCCATGGCCAAAGAACTGGACGTTCCGGTTATTGTTCTTTCGCAGCTATCTCGAAATCCGGAGCAGCGTTCCGGGGGAAGCAGCAAACCCAAGCTGTCTGACTTGCGTGACTCCGGAGCCATAGAGCAGGACGCAGACGTTGTACTTATGCTCCGCAGACCATCCAGAATGGAAGACTCCGTATCCGAAGATGAAAGAAATCTTGCAATTGTCGATATTGCAAAAAACAGAAATGGACCTGTGGGAGAAGCAAAGCTTACTTTTGTGGAGGAGTATACGCGTTTTGAAAACCGAACGACGTCTGGGGATCGCGGATCTTCGGAGTTCTAATAAATCGTCAGGTTTCGTTATAAGCGCTGAATAAATATGTACGCCAAAGTTGCAACGGACACCGCACTTGACCGGACGTTTGACTACTTGATTCCTGCCGAAATGGCCGAAATGGCCAAACCCGGAAGCCGTGTAAAAGTAACCTTTAATGGAAGAATCGTTCTTGGATACATACTCTCGCTCACGGATAGAACTGATTTTGACGGAGAAGTCAAACCGATTATCCAGATTATCGGCAATCGTCCATGGCTGAGCAAATCCATTCTTGATCTGGCAGGCTGGATGTCGGCATATTATCTGGCTCCGATAGAAATGTGTCTGCAAGCAGTTTTGCCGGCTCCGGTCCGATCCGCCGGCAGCAATGGATTTGTTATAAGGAACTTTATTTGTCTCCCATCCTGTGAAGCTGCTGTTGGTTTGGACCACACAAAAAAACTTACGCAAAGAAAAAAACGGGTTATTGACCTTCTGGCTGAGTCTGGCTCCATGGCATTGTCTGAATTCGCTTCGTATGCTCATACAACGCCGGCATTTCTTAAAAAAATGTCACAAGAAGGTCTTGTTGATATTTTCGAGAAAAGAATCCGCAGAGATCCTCTTGCCGGAAAAACATACCTTCCTGTAACACCACCGCTGCTTAACGAGGCTCAATCGGCAGCTGTTGACATAATATGCCGCGCTGTTGATACAGTCTCAGACAGAAACGCGCCGTCACCGAAGCCAATCTTGCTGTTCGGGGTAACAGCAAGCGGAAAGACGGAAGTCTATCTGAATGCTATAGAACATACGCTTCATTCCGGTATGAGTGCGATCGTCCTCATCCCGGAAATTTCGCTTACACCTCAGACCGTAAGACGGTTCGCATCAAGATTCGGACCTGTTACTGCCGTACTGCACAGCAGACTTTCGGATGGTGAGCGGCATGACGAGTGGCACAGGATATTCTCCGGTGAAGCAAAGGTCGTCGTGGGTCCGAGATCCGCTGTATTCGCCCCGATCGAATCACCCGGACTGATAATAGTCGATGAAGAACATGAACCCACATACAAACAGGATGAAACGCCGCACTACAACGCGCGCGATGTTGCAGTAATGCGCGGAAGGTTTGACCATTGCGCAGTTGTTCTCGGTTCTGCGACTCCGTCTTTAGAAAGCTGGCACAATGCAGCATCAGGTAAATACGTCATGGCAGAAATGCCTGTCAGGGCTTCTTCTGAGATGAGCAGACCCCGTACAATGCTGGTTGACATGCGAAAAGAGACAACAGGGAACAACGGAGTACCTCCGGTTTTTTCTGAACCCCTCATAGAAGCCATACGTGAACGTCTTTCCCTGGGCGAACAAACAATGCTTTTTTTAAACCGGCGCGGCTATTCTCCGCGCGTACAGTGTCCAAAGTGCGGACATGTGGAAACATGTGAACAATGCTCTGTTGGAATGACCTATCATTTGGACGGCAATTTTCTAAAATGCCACGTATGCGGAAGTGAGAAAACAGTCCCCGTTAAATGTCCATCGTGTGGAAACACATACCTTAAGTTTGCGGGTATAGGCACACAGAGAATCGAAACTATTGCACGTAAGTTGTTTCCTTCCGCGCGTATTGAGCGGATGGACGCGGACACGACCAGCAGGAAATCAAGCCACGAAGATATCCTTACGCGTTTCATGACAGGCGATACCGATATACTCATAGGAACGCAAATGATTGCTAAGGGACTTGATTTCCCAAACGTAACGCTTGCCGGAATAATAAATGCGGATGCTTCTCTCTATATTCCGGATCTTCGGGCTTCAGAACGTACTTTCCAGCTTATTGCGCAAATGTCCGGTCGAACGGGGCGCGGGATTATACCGGGAGATGTGTACATCCAGACGATGACGCCTGAACATCCGGCCATAAAGTGTGCCTCAAATGAAGACTATAGAAGCTTCGCAGAACAGGAACTCCGTTCTCGTAAGGAGCTTGATTTTCCACCGATTTCAAGATGCACTTTGTTCACCTTTTCCGGAGAGGACAGAGATTGTGTAGAGTCCTTTTCCAATAAATTTTCCGTTCTGGTGCGCAATACGCTTGGTCCGCATGCCGCACTGCGTGGTCCAACGCCGGCTCCAATAGAAAAAGTTAAGTCAATGTGGAGATTTCAGCTTACCATCTTTTATCATAACCCGAGCATGATCATACCGGCAATGAAGCGCATTATGACCACTGTACGAACACAAAAGAAAGTTCGTGTATCGGTAAATGTGGATGCTGCATCGGCATTCTGACCGTTGATGAACTCAAAAAACACCGCTGTATACTTGTGAATACACATCCGCAGCGGAATCCCATGAAAAACGGCGGGATGCTTCTACCAGATCCTGAGTTGTGCGTAACCGAGAAAAATCCATGCACATAATCTCCCCCCACGCGGCCGTATCGTACCATGGCACAAAGAGAGCACTGTCTCCGGCAACCTCTCTGTATATTGGTATGTCCGATACGATCGGCAGCGTACCGCACGCCATACTCTCGATCACGGGGATCCCGAAACCTTCCATAACGGAAGCGCTTACAAATGCATCTGCCGCAGCGTACGCGAGGCGCAAATCCGCATCGTTCGGACGATGTATGAAATGTACCCTGTCGTATAGACCGCGTGAACTCACAGCATACAGTTCGCTATCGTTCAGATTTGGTTCTCCGCCGGCAATTACCAGATCTCTGCCGCACTTGTCGGAGACACTGATCCACGCTTCAATAATTGTTCTGAAGTTCTTGTAGTTGCGCCTATTCCCTACATGAAGCAGATATGGTCTCGAAATTCCATATTTCCTCCTGAAGGCCTCTTTTTCCTCTTCTACAGGCAGCGGTAGCGTAAAATCACCGCCTACCGCTGGCGCAGCAACGCTTATCCGCTCTTCCGGGAAACCGGCAAATTCCATAGTTCTCCGTTTAACATCTTCCGATATCGCGACCACATGCGCCGCATTCTTTATCGCCTTTCTCTGATTTTCGAGAAATCCCGCACCGGCATTCGGATGATAAAGCGGAAGCGAGGCGTCTATCCAGTCGTAAACCGTTACTACATTGACTTTACGCCGCATAGATGGCCATTGCCTGTAATACGTCGAATTGAACACATCCGCGCGAAGTGCCGTCAACAAAGCCCCGACTGTTCTCTCCACTTTTATAAATTGTTCCGGAATCTCTGACTCAGAACCACGCGGAAGAGTTACGGCGTACTCTATACCGGAACCGTTCCCGGCAGCAAGACGCTTAAAAATTTCATTCCAGTACCTTGCAATTCCACCCGTAGGCTTCAACCGAAAAATTATTCCGTCAATCAAAACTTTCATAAAACTTTTTCTTTGTAATCACCGGTAAAAAAATCAGGCCTGCAGCAAAAACTGCTCGAAAAAATAACCCTCTGTCAAACAACGATTCACCATGATTCGCACGACGCCTGTAGAAGAAGCACCTGTCAGCATAAAACCTGTAATCATCTGCCTCAAGCTCTGGAAACAGCGAATCCCAAACACGTTCAATTTCCGCGAGACTTTTCTTTGTATCGGTATCACTTATCCCGCCGATCGTATGTTCACAGACAACAACTGGCAAATGACGCTGCCGCGCCCCATATTTGTACAACGCACGAAGCGTAAGCTCCCAATCTCCGGCGATGCTGTAGGATTCATCGTATCCCCCCATACGAACCAGAAGTTCACGTTTATAGAAAACAGACTGATGCGATATACCCCAGCAAAGCGGCGGTCTGAATTCTCTTGGCGTTATCTTATCTGGCTGTTTTATATTTTTTTTACTACCATCCGACTGTTTTCTGATGTAATCGCCATAGATAATATCCGCCCATCCGTTGGATGATATGCCGTCGATTACATTGCGAAGAACATTCGACGAAGCAAAAATATCGGCACTGTTCAGAAAAACAATGTACTCTCCCCTGCTGCGTTGAATTCCGTGGTTCATAGCGGAATATATTCCATCGTCAGGTTCAGAACACCAGTACGAAATTCTCTTCTCGTTTGCAAGAATCACATCTCGGCTTTTGTCAACAGACCCGCCGTCGATTACAACCGACTCAAACATCGAACTTTCGCAGTCCTGTCCGAATATACTGGAAAGCGTTTCAGACAAACCATTTCCGTCATTCAGGTTTATGGTTACTACACTTATAAGCGGATTAACTCCCATTCACTACCTCACACTGCGCTGCAGAATATGCACGACCTTCTATCCTGACAGTGAAATCTGTTATATAATTTAGCCGCAATATACCGTTTTCTAACGTACACCAGTTAAAGACCACGTCTGCGGTATCATAAACAAAGAAGCCGACGATGGATGATTGACCCAGGATGAAGGCATACGCGGAGAGATTTCCTGCACACATGCATTTTCAAGGACGTACATTGCCCCCTGTGCGCCGATCAGCCTTATATCGCAGATGTATTTACCGGGACGTAAAATAATATCTTTGGGGAGAGTTACTTCAAAACAGCCTGATTCTGGAGCCTTTAGTGGAATATCTCCTGAGCATACGGAATCCAGTCCAATGACGGATACGCCGTCGGCAGACCGAATATCAATCACCGCACGCGGCATCATCCAACTGTCGCCGTTGGTCGTATGATAAGCAAGACTGAGAGCATATCCGCCCGTGTCATCCCTGAAAACAAAGTCCAATCTATCAGGAACTACCCCGCCCATGCCCGTCCAATCTGTTCTTTCCGACAACTTCAGCTGCGCGAGACTTGTCCCATGGCGCAAATATTCATCGACTATGTCTGCAGATTTTCCGCGCATTCGTACAGTACCATCGGAAATCCAGATACACTCCGAACATAAACTGCGGACGGCGGACATGTTATGGCTGACAAACAGTATAGTTCTTCCATCGGAAGAGAGCTTCCCCATCTTCCCCAGACATTTTGCCTGAAATTCTGAGTCTCCCACCGCCAGAACTTCGTCGACAAACAGCACTTCCGTATCCAGATGTGCTGCCACAGCAAAGGCCAGACGCACATACATTCCGGAAGAATAGCGCTTTACCGGAGTGTCGAGAAATTTCTCAACCCCTGAAAAATCTACGATCTCATCGAACCGGCGTACAATTTCCTTTTTGCGCATGCCAAGAATGGCGCCATTTAAATATATGTTCTCGCGGCCCGTAAGTTCGGGATGAAATCCTGTGCCAACTTCAAGGAGAGACCCAACCCTGCCCCTTATCTCTGCCCGGCCTGATGTCGGCTCTGTTATTCGTGAAAGAATCTTAAGCAGCGTGGATTTTCCGGCGCCGTTCCCGCCAATAAGTCCGACAGAGCACCCGAAAGGAACTTCAAAAGAAACTCCCCGCAAAGCATGAAAAAAGCCATTCTCACACCTCGGCAACGACTCCAGATTATTGTCCTCAGCACGGTATCGGGGAGAAAAAAAGGAGCGCAGCTCAGAACCAAAAGTACGGTATCCCAATGTTCCAAGTCTATAACTTTTTCTGATTTTTTCCGCGGAAATCGCAAATTTCATATCGCTACACCGTATCCACAAAATTTCTTTGCACCTGGTCAAACAGGAGCAATCCGGAAACAAATACAATCAAAGCAGAACAGACTCCTATGAAGACACCATTCAAAGTCAGCGAAGATTGGCCGACAAACATAAGCCTGTTGGCCTCTATCGCTACAGCAACCGGATTAACCCAGTACAACATCCGCACCCCGTCTGAATTTATGCATGACAACGGATAAACCACAGGCGAAGCAAACATCCAGATTTGCAAAAGAAATGGGAGCGAGAATCTCAGATCTCTGTATTTTGTCGTTACGGCTGCAACCCACAACCCCATGCCCATGCCAGAAACGGCCGCATAAACTACAAGGACAGGAAAAGCCAGCGCCCACCAGCTAATGCTGACGCTGTCGCCTCGAAAAATATGCCATACACAGAAAAAAAGGAAAACAGCCATATTAAACGCAAAAAAAACCAGATTTGAAAGCGTAGTTGAGATCGGAACGGCAAGACGCGGAAAATATACCTTTGAAAGAAGTGCCGAATTTGCAAAAAGAGAAGAACCGGCAGAATTGAAAACAGACTGGAAAAGGTTCCATACGACCGTTCCGCTTAAGTAAAAAACCATCTGCGGCACACCGTCTGTTGGTATTTTAGCTACCCTTCCGAATATTACTGAATACACTGCCGCCATGATCACCGGCTGTATCATGAACCATAACGGCCCCAGTACGGTCTGTTTATAGACGACTGAAATATCTCGTTTGGCAAGGAGTAAAATCAAATCACGGCACTCCCACAGTTCACGCCATTTAAACCCGAAGTGCGAACCGGATGCCTCTATTACCGTAATTTTTTCTGAAGAATCCATTTGATCAGAGAACAATAACCTGAGCCATAGTCATGGTCTGTTTGAAATCTCTATACGCCACCACCCGTGAACTCCACTGCATTTCCCTTAGACTGTCATACTTTTGTATTCCTGACCCGTGTAAAGTGCCTTGAGTGAAAATCTTCTCCCTTCCAGTACGGAATAGGACGGCAGAGACGATGCTTTGGGGATCGCAATAGATCCCGGGTTCACAAAAACAATACCGGACTTGTCTTTTTCAAGGACCGGTACGTGTGTGTGACCCGTCACCATGACATACGGTCCCGCAATTTTAGGAAGATTGTCCGGACCATAGATGTGACCATGTGTAAGAAAGACACGGAGACCATCGCATACGACAAACGAATACGTCTCCAACAGCGGAAAGCCAAGCATCATCTGATCAACTTCTGCATCACAATTCCCTCTGACCGCAATGATTCTGTCAGACATGGAATTCATGAGCGCTGCCGAATCGCGTGGGTTGTAATCGCATTGTATGGAATTTCTTGGGCCGTGATACAACGCATCGCCAAGAAAACATACAAGATCCGGACTCTCGTTTTCTACACGAGCCGCCAACTCTCTCAACGCTCCGGAACAACCGTGCGAATCTGAAAAAAATAAAAACTTTGACATAAGTGCAGTTTACCAGAGATATTGTTGACTGTGCAAGATACGAAGTCGTCGGCGAGTTGATTTGACGATCATTTCACTCTTGTGACTGACGGCAGTCGCAGAAGAGCATCAGGATAACGCCCGTCTGTTTGTTTCGTGCAGACAAGAAATGAGCAACAAGCGAACGCCTGCCTTTCATCAAAAGTTTTTTCTTGCGTATCATTCCGCCATTTTCGGTACTTCTGGGTTCCCTTTTGCAGATACATGAAAGTTTGTTCGCTTTTTGTGGCAAAGTCTTATGAAAAACACCCACCAACCATTTGACAAAACCTCCGACAATCAAGACTTCGTTCATGTTTGCCTCGTCTTCGGATGTCAAGCGTTAAAATTGCCCCTGAGGTACACCTTTGCAGCTCGCGTCTCCAGGGTGTCCGCGACACGCCGTATGCCTTTGCAAAGGCCAGGATGGAAATGCTGCCGGGCTTCGTCCTGAGCCAGTTATTCCATGCCTTGCCCAGACGTTCGCGGTCTTCAAACTTAAGATGTGCCCGAGGATGAGAATACTTGCTATACTCCGCCATGAGGTTTCCTCTCCGCGTGGATCTTGTCGCAGCTTCCATTTCAGCAGAAAGCGAAACATCACTGTTTTTCGAGAATGATCTGCCCGCACGGCGGCAATGTGGATGCGCCTCTTTTTGCCGTTTCTTTTCATGTCTGTAATCCTTCCTTTGGGTATGGACGTTACATTCTGCAGCTTTTCACTTTTGCTTCATGCCTGAACCGCGTATGGACAACACGCCGCGCAGATGGTAGACTTCCGGGCGGTGGGTGTGTATGGGCGTTTGGCGCGCGGCGGCAATGAATGCCGGCGGTCAGCTGAACGGACGCGCCGGCTGCCGTATCCGTTAAACAACATGACGTTTTCTTCCAAAGTATTCTCGCTGCTGCCTTCTCTCGAGCCGGAGGTAGTAAACGAGCGAAAGTTCTACGGCGGGATCAGACTGCTCCCGCTGGCGAAATCTGTTCTTGACGCACAGTGCATCCCGGACGGGGAGTTCCCTTACGGGACGATAAACAGCATATACTACGATACGCCGAGAATGGACTCATATTACGAGAAGGCAAACGGAGACAACCTCAAAACAAAAATAAGGGTTCGCTGGTATTCGGAATCCGCCGGGAGGCCCGACGGCATGACGCCCGTATTCGTCGAGGCGAAGATGCGCATAGGATCGGCCAGACGCAAATTCCGCCTCAAGACAGAAGCCCCTTCGCAATGGCTTGCGCAATGCGGCCTCGCGGACCCGTCGTTCGAGGAATTCATGGCGCAAATCTATGAACGCGCCGGGATGCCGGAAGCGCTGGCCCGCACACCGACCGTCTGCATTTCCTACAGCAGGCTCCGGTACGTCTGTCCGCTCTCCGGAAGCCGGGTCGCGTTGGACTGGAACATTTCCGCGCCGAGGTTCAATTCCAGAATCTTCCCTGCGGCGCGCAGCTCCGTGAATGCGGACAGCATAGTGTGCGAATTCAAAAATCAGGGAGGCGCAGCCCCCCCATGGGCAAAGACTCTCACAGACGCCGGATTTAAGTTCGGCAGTTTTTCTAAATACGGGGAATGCATTGGCAAACTCCAGACCGGAACCTTGTAAAATGAATGAAAATACCAAACTGTTTGACACTCTCGGCGAACTCCAGAAAATAAGGGAACAGCTCGATCCGGGGCTCTTTGTTTCGGCGATCCTCGCCGCGCTTGCAGCCGCATTTCTGGCGTCGCTCATGTACAGATTCTTCTACGAACGGAGAGGCACCGGCAGCCAGGTGCATCGAGCGTTCCCGCTTCTCGCCATATCGATCACGACGCTTTTCATCGGCGTTCAGATATCCATCCCGCTCTCGCTCGGTCTACTCGGTTCGCTGTCCATAATACGATTCCGCACGCCGATTAAAGAACCCGAAGAAGTGGGTTTCATAATGCTGGTGATAGCCGCATCCGTCTCGGCGGCGACATTTAATTTCGGAATGATTGCGATCTTGTACATCGCGGCGTTTATAAGCCTGCTGGCGGCACGGGGCGCCGCGGCGCTCAGATGGCTCCGCAGAGACGGCATCATAGTGCTGTCCATATCTGGAGAAGGACAGGCGGCGGAGCAGAAGGATGCCGAGGACAAACTACGTGAAAGCGTTTCAAAACTTGTTTTGGAAAGCGCATCCTCGCGCGGAGGCTCGGACACATATCAATATGTTTTCTCCGGGCTTAAGTGTTCCGTAGGAGAACTGAGAGCACGGCTCTCCGGCGTTCCCGGAATCTCTTCCGTAAACGTATTCCTCGACAAACCCGGCGGCATCCGCTGAACTGCACCGATTGGGGCATGATATGCGTTCCCGCCGAAAATGGGTAAATGCGGCTGTCGCCGCCGCAGCAGTAGCCTGCGTGTGCGCTGCGGCAAACCCTCCTCCGGTTCTGTTCGATATGCTGAGAAAGGCCGCTGGATGGAGCAGCCGGGTTCTTGCACGCAGGATGCTGGACGCTCACGGCGTCGTATTTTATGCGGACATGGAAGGACGGCTGCCTTCGCCCACCGGCACAGAAGACGGAAGCGCAGTCTTCGACTGCTCCATGACAGCCGGACGGTACGGCGGCGGAAGGCGGCTTGGAGGCTCCAGCAGTTCGGCGCTGTCCCTGCCCGCCTCGTGGAACTGCGGCGGGCAGGAATCGTCTTTCTCGTTCTGGATAAAACCGGATCCGGCGTACCGGGAACATATGCTCTGGAGAGTCTCCGGCGGCGGAGCGGAGTTTTCATGCCTGATCACGGACGGTCAGCTGGTGCTGACCTACCGCGACGGAGCGGGATCTGACGGAGAATTGCGCTGCCCGTTTGATCTCGACGGGAAGTTCTCAAACATAGTTTTGTCGTTCGGCGAAAAAAAAGCCGCGATTTTTGTAAACGGGCGGGAAGCGGCTTCTGCTGATATCGTAAACGGCGTGCTGATTCCAGGCAAGCAGATCCTTTTCTTTGTGGAAACGGCCACGCCTTTCAGGGGAGCGCTGGATGACTTCGCCGTCTGGAACAAGGCGTTAACTGCGGAAGATGCCTCCAGACTATCATCTTCCGCAGGCAGCCTCTCGCTCTCGCTTTGTCCGTGGACGCATGCTTTCACAAGACTTGTGCGCTTCGCCTCGGCGGCTGTTCCGGAAACCGTGAGAGTTTTCGACCGGCTTAACCCGTTCCGCGCCGCGGGGACACTGTTTTCTCCCGAAATACCCGCAGTCAGCATCTCCATGAGCAAAAAGGACTCACGCGTGTTTTTAAGGGAGCACGAAAATTCACTCATGTCCGGATTCAGGACGAGCAAGGGCGCATCGCCCAGGCAGGTATCGGTATCTGCCCACGGCCGCACCGCGAAGTGTGAAATAATGCTAGATGACGTTTACACGTTCCCGGAGCCGTCCAAACGGCCGTCTTTTGTCCTTTGCGGCACCGGGGGAGCCGTAATCGACGGAGAAGATACTGTGCGGATAATGCCGCCCGAAACATGGGGCGAGACGCATCCCGACGGCTGCGCGTTCATGCCTGATTCGGTTAATTCGATACGCAGGCTTTTTGTCAACGGGGAGTTCCGCGGCGTATACTGCGTCGTGCCTTTCAGGGGTTCCATCGGCGGATGGGCGGCCAATGGCGTGCGCTCAGCGCAGCGTCCCGACATGGCCAATTACACAAACTCACCATGCGTGAACCGGGTTCCGTATGCACAGACTTTCCCCGGAGAAGCCGCCAAAGTGCGCGCCGCCATTTTGTCCGACGTCAGATTCCCATGGAGCCTGAGCGAAACAAAAAGCCGGGAAAGGCTTTGGAAGCAAAACAGGGACAAGCTGGATTTCAAAGACTGCGGATTGTCTGAATTCGATCTTCTGGGCAGCAACGAATCGCCTCTTTTTGTAACCGGAGACCTTGATCTCTCTCCGGTAGGCGACGGCTGCATCTGGAAGAGTTCAAGACCGGACCTGATCTCCAGCAATGGCAAAACAGCGCGCCCCGGAGGCGACCTGCCGGTCGAAGTGCAGATGGAATGCACATATCCCGGAGGCGGGAAGAGGACGTTCCGCTTCCGCGTCATGCCCGAAAAGCACAGGCTTCCAGTGTTTGTGTTCGACGTCGCAACGCCGCTCAGAAAGGACCGCCGGTGCGACTTCCTGTGCCGCTTCTATCCGGGCGACGGATCCGGCGTAAGGCATATGACGGGCCTGACCGGGAACGGCTCCGGACTCAAACACCGTGGCAACACCAGCTACGTCAAAGGCCGCAAGCGCTCCATGTCCGCCGAATTCGACGAACCGCACGCGATCACGGGCCCGCCGGGCGCGGAACATATCAACTTCCTGTGCGGATACTCGGACCAGACCAGAATGCGGAATGCGTTCTGCTATGAAATATTCTCACGGGCGGAAGAGCTGCACGGGGTGCCGCGCAGATCCGTCACCGTAAACTGGTGCGAAATTTTCATAAACGGCGCTTACTGCGGAGTCTGGGAGTTCTGCGGCAGACCGGACGCGCTCCTTATTCCCGAATCCGACATCTTCAAAATGACCCGCCCCGAAGACCCGTTCGTCCAGCAGTCCCTCAACATGACCAGGCAAATTGTGCCAAAAATCCCGGGAACGGACGCCTCGGACGCTATAGATGACGCGGCCGCTTTCATGAAGGATGCCGGCACCGCCCGCTTTGCCGCGGAAGCAGGCAGATTCTTCGACATCGACAACGCCGCCGCCTTCATGCTGACGCTCAATTATTCTCAAAACTTCGACGGCAGGATAACGAACCATTTCATATGCCGCGCGCACAGGGACGGCAGGATTTTCTTCATACCGTGGGACTACGACAAGACATTCATGCAAAACGGCGTTGTCAGGCTCTCCAACCTCGTTTTAGACAGACTCACCATGGAATCCCCGCAATTCCGCTCCTCTCTGGCCGGACAGTGGTCCGCACTGCGAGAGGACGTACTTTCCGAAACAAACGTTGCCGCCTGGATCGACCGGCACGAGGCTCTTCTCGCACCCTACATGCAGACGGAGTTCTCGCTGTCCGTGCCCTTCGAAGGACAATCCTCCGACTACGCCAGTGCGGTCAAGCAGTTCCGCGAATGTGCGCTTGCAAGGCTCAGGACAATGGACGTTTTCGTAAAAAACATCTGCGCAGACAAGTCGGCCGCGGAAGAATAGAAATAGCCTGAGAAGCAAAACCGGACCGGCAAACCGCGCTTAAACAGCAGGCGCCCATCTCCGGCGCACAGCCGGAGCGTCCCGTTCACGACAATCCACGACGGCTGCCGGAGACGAGTTCTGGAAGCGCGCAGTTCCCGTTGCCGAACTCTCACCGCACTTTCTGTCAAGGCCGCGTGATTGAATATCGACGGCTCGTGTGTTAGAATAGGCGAATGAATAAGAATCCGCAGGATTTGCGAAAAACCACAATTTACCGTAATTTCACGGATTATCCATCCGGTTCCGTGATGATATGTCAGGGAAGGACCCGTGTGCTGTGTACCGCCTCTGTGGAGGATAAGGTTCCGTCCTTTTTATCAGGAAGCGGGCGGGGATGGCTAACCGCGGAGTATTCCATGCTGCCCGGGAGCACGCTTCAGAGGAAAGAACGCGATATAAAGAAGGGCCGTCAGGATCCGCGAAGCGTGGAAATCGGCCGCCTGATAGGCCGTTCGCTTCGCGCTTCTCTGGATTTGTCTAAACTGGGCGAACACACTATCACGATCGATTGCGACGTGCTTCAGGCGGACGGGGGCACAAGATGCGCTTCAATTACTGGAGGCATGGTTGCGCTTTCAGACTCGGTCGCCAGACTTATGGGGTCCGGAGCCCTCGCAGAGAATCCAATTCTGCACAAAGTGGCGGCAGTAAGCGTGGGAATCTGCGCAGGAGTACCAACCCTTGATCTCGACTACGAACACGATTCTTCCGCAGATGTAGACATGAACGTCGTTATGACCGACGGCGGCGGCCTCGTGGAAATACAGGGAACGGCGGAGAGAGCGCCTTTCGCGCGCGATAAACTGCTTGAAATGCTCGACCTTGCCGCCAAAGGAATAAGAGAATTGTTCAAAGCGCAGGAATCGGCCGCCGTGCTTGCGGTCCAATCGTGAGCGGTGCAGGCTGCACGCCGCATTAACACCGCCCGGAGGTAATAAAAATGTTTCCAGCTTTGTTAGCCGGTTTTATTTCGTCGTATCTGGTTGGCTCGATCCCATTCGGATACACCGTGGGAAGGCTGCGCGGAGTGGATATACGCACCGTGGGAAGCGGCAATATCGGGGCCACAAACGTATTCCGTACGCTGGGCAGAAAATACGGCGTGCTGACGTTCATACTGGACGTTTTAAAAGGGGTCGCCGCCATACAGCTGTGCGCCCGCGTAAGCTGGGGATTTTTCAATGAGGGAATCCCCGTGCCGGAATATGCCCAGATCGCCGCCGGGTGCGCCGTACTGCTCGGACACTCCTTCCCGGTTTTTCTCGGTTTCCGGGGAGGCAAGGGAGTTGCCACAGGCTTGGGAGTGGCCGCCGGAATCGCTCCTGTAACGGCGGCAGCCGGACTGCTTGTGTGGATCGCGGTCTTCCTGTCCACCGGATACGTCTCCGCCGGATCTGTATGCGCCGCACTTACGGTAGCCGTATGTCCATGGTTCTTTGACGGCCCATGGCACAACCCCAAGTGGCTTGTCCCCTCCGTCATATCCGCACTTGCAATCTTCGTTGTGCTCAGACACCGTTCCAACATCGTGCGGCTTATGAAAGGCTGTGAGAACCGGTTTTATTTCGGGAAAGGAAAGAAATGAGCGAGAAAGTCTGCATTGTGGGCGACGGAGGCTGGGGAACCGCCATAGGACTCCTCCTGCACGCCAACGGTTACGATGTGACGATATGGGGCCCCTTCGAAGACTACTTGTCGGAAATCCGAGCCTCGCATATGAATCAGAAGTTCCTCCCGGGCGTGGAAATACCCCGGGAAATCGTCTGGACGCACGACCCGCGCACGGCGGCCGAGGGCGCGGCAATGGCGGTTCTCGCCACACCATCCCACTTCTACAGGCAGGTATGCGCTCAATTTTCCGGACTTTTTTCTGAAAACACAGACGTAGTAAGCGTATCTAAAGGACTGTGCGCGGAAACCGGGGAACGCCTTTCAATAACCGCAGCCGGAATACTGAAACTTCAGGAAGTCATTGTGCTTTCCGGCCCATCGCATGCCGAGGAGGTCTCACGCGGAATACCCACCGCGGTCGTTGTCGCAGGCAAAGACCGCGACCGGGTGGCGCGGGTGCAGTCGAGATTTTCAAACAAATTGTTCCGTGTGTACTCCTCGTCCGATCCGCTGGGCGTGGAGCTCGGAGGGGCCATAAAAAACGTGCTGGCACTGGCCGTCGGAATGAGCGACGGGCTCGGATTCGGCGACAACTCCAGAGCCGCCCTTATAACCCGGGGGCTGGCTGAAATGGCAAGGCTCGGCGTCGCCATGGGCGGAGCCGGAGAAACTTTTGCCGGCCTCAGCGGCATAGGCGATCTGGTCGTCACATGCACCAGCCGCCACAGCCGCAACAGATCCGTGGGAGAACGGCTCGGAAAGGGAGAAACCGCCGGGCAGATACAGGCGGGAATGAAACAAGTCGCGGAAGGCGTATGGAACTGCCCGATAATCGTGGGAATGGCACACGAAAAAAATGTGGAAATGCCGATATGCGAGACCGTGAAATCAGTCCTTGAAGGCCAGATCTCCGCCGGGGAAGCCGTAAACATCCTCATGGGGCGCGATACCAAAAAAGAACGCTTCGGCAAATGAAGACCACATCAGCGGCAAACACATACGCCGATGTGACAGACCACAGGGAGTTCTGCATCGGGCTCAGGGATGCGCTGCCCATTTTCTGGGGATACCTGTCGGTGGGGTTTGCATTCGGAATGCTTGCGGTTAAGACCGGGTTCCCAATCTGGGCGCCCATACTGATGAGCATGACCCAGCTGTCCGGAACAGGCCAGTTTGCCACCGTGCATGTTACAGAGGCCGGGGGCGGCGTCCCGGAAATCATTCTCGCAGTCACGGTGCTCAACCTGCGCTATGTGCTCATGGCGCTGTCCATTTCTCAGAAAATCGACCCTTCCATGCCGGCTTGGAAGCGTATGATTGCCGCGCTTGGCGACACCGATGAAATCATTGCCGTGGCCCTCAAGCGAAACACGCTGATCACACTGTCATACATGGCCGGACTCACCGCATGTTCCTACGCAGGCTGGAATCTCGGCACCATTCTGGTCGCCGCCGGAGCCTCCTTTCTTTCTCCGAACCTGATCGGCGCTCTTGGCATGGCGCTCTACGCCATGTTTGTCGCAATAATAATTCCCGAGGCGCGCGCAAACCGTGCCGTTCTTTTTACAGTCTGCACGGCTGCCGCGGCGAACATTGTTCTCAGGATTCTGCCTCACGCAGTCAGACCGGCAGACTCCTGGACGATACTCATCTCCGGCGTCGCCGCCGCATGCGCGGGAGCAGCGCTTAACACGTTCCAGAACAGACGAAGCAGGAGAAATCCGACATGCTCCCGGATGTAACAGACGCCGTCTCCCCGGCCGTGGGACTGACACACTTGCAAATCGCGGCGGCGGTAATCTCAGGGGCGGCGGTTACCTACGTGCTGAGAGCCGTCCCGCTCCTGTGCCTGCGCAAACGCGTCGAAAATCCTTTTCTGATTAGTCTGCTGCGACTCCTTCCCTACGGGCTTCTCTCGGCAATGATTTTCCCGGATATTTTCAGCGCCGCGGACAGCACAGCCGCTTCGTCCGCCGGATTCTTCGCAGCCGCAGCAGCCGCCTCACTTAACGCCAAACTTACCTGCGTGGCTCTGGCCGCATGTGCGGCTGCATACATATTCCTTGTGCTCGCTCAGGGAGGATGACGCTGGAACAGCCCTCCCGGAATGCGGTAAAACCTCTGCAGCCGCACAGCCGCCTCGACCGCCGGATTCTTCGCGCAGCCGCAGCCGCCGCCTCACTTAACGCCAAACTTACCTGCGTGGCCCTGACCGCATGTGCGGCTGCTGACATCCGTCTTTGACGATGCGCTGCTGAGGACGCGAAGACTCGAAACAAAGCCCGTGCATTTCAATCCTGAGAGTGGAAACGCTCCCTGATCACACGACGGGCGTCGCGGAGCCTCAAGGAGCCGGCCGCCCGCTCTGCACATTCAGCCGGAGGATAAGCGGAAGTAAGGAACGGAAAAATGTTCACTTCTGTCTTCAGGCTTTAAGCAGGCCATCCGTCCCGCTATTTTTCCGACACCGTCAACTTGTCGGGAATTATGTAAACATAGTCTATGTTTCTGGCGTCAAGCGCGCTCTGCAAATCCCTGAGCAGCGCGATGCACTCTCCATCGAGTTTGTAATCGCGGACGCCGAGAGCCTGTCCGTTGGCCACAATAAACAGCGACACGGGCACATCCGCCGTGCGCAGCGCTATTTCGTCAGCTATGGAAGCGATGGACGCGCGTTCAATTCTCTTTTCCGTCGCCCGCAGGAGGACTTCCTTGTCTTTTTCCACCTTGAAACTTCCGACCGTCAGGGAAAATTTCACTGTGGGTCCGCTCGTATCCATGCCCACCACGGCAGAGGTGCAGACCTTGCCTATCCCAATCTCCGAGACCGGGACGTACTTGAACGTAGAGTCTATGCGCGTAAGCCTGGACTTCAGCCCCTCTTCGTCCTTCTGCGCCGAGTCCGTAACGCATCCGGCGCAAACCAGAGCGGATACCGCTGCAATTAACGTCGAATATATTTCCCTTTTCATATCATTATCCTCCGGACAGACACACACCGCGTCACTGCGCGCCGACATCTTTCTCAAAATTAAAACAACACTTTATTCGTCCGCACATTCCGCCGACGGACGACTCCATAAGAGATGTGCCCGCCTCCCTGGCCGTCTTGAGCAGCACCTCGCCGGAACCCAGCCCGATGCGGCAGCACAGCTGGCGGCCGCACGGGCCAAGCCCTCCCGTCGCCGCAGCGCACTCCCTCTGCCCGAGAAAAACAAGGGACACCGCCGCATGCAGTTCACGCCGCAGCGCCTCACATAAGTCTCTCAGCTCCACGTGCCCGTTCACACATACGCTCAATGTGAGCCGCTCACGCCCCGCAGAGAATCTGGCTCCGCCTATATGAACCGCAAGATTCCTGCCAAGCACCCACTTCTCCGCGCGCTCTCTGGCCCTGGCGGCAGCCGCCCTGTTCGACACCGCGCCGGATTTGCCGTACGCGTCGGCAATCCTTCTGAATTCGCCGGGAACAGGCGCAGGGAACCCCGGCCCGGGCAACACCCGCGCGAATTCGTCCGCCCCGTCCACGGATACCACGCAGAGTTCCCCACGACGAAGCGGGAACAGTCTGTCCGGCACTTCCGAGCATACCGTCAGGCCGTCGTCCATTGTAAAAAACGTCGTCATATCCGGAATCTACCGATTGCCCGGCTCCTGATTCCCAGTCTTGCCCGCCGACATACGCCGTGCAAGCGCTTTCACTCCGGCAAGATCCATCTTCCCTGTACCGAGCACAGGAATTGCATCCACAAGGTAATACTCAGACTTTGACGGTTTCCACAAATTCGGAACGTCAGACTTGTCAAGCAGCTGCCAGAGTCTTTCCGCATCGCCGCATTCCGGGGTGTAAAGCACAACCAGCTTCTCTCCTTTCTTTTCGTCCGGAACGCCTGCCACCGCGAGAACCACGCCGCTTAATCCCGCGGCGTTCATCAGCGCCTCCTCCACGCCGACATGCGGCACCATTTCTCCGCCTATTTTGCTGAACCTCGAGAGCCTGTCCGTAAGTCCGACAAAACCGTCGTCGTCTATGAACGCTATATCACCGGTGCAGTACCACCCGTCGGAAACGACCTCAGAGGTCAGATCGCTCCGGCCGAGGTATCCCAGCATCAGATTCGGACCTTTGAGATACAGGAGTCCCGGCTCCCCGGGAGGCATTTCCTCTCCCGTATCCGGATCAAGAACCTTCATGGCCACGCCCGGGCAGGGAAGACCGACACGCCCGGTGCGCCACCCCTCCTGCACTTCGCCGCCTCCCTCGCCGTGCGGCACGCTCACGGCAATTCCGGGCGACAGTTCCGTAGCGCCGTATGCCTCATACGGCCTGATGCCGAACTTCGTTATGTACGCATTTACAAGCGATTCTTTCAGCTTCTCAGCACCGGCCAGAACGAATCTCAACGATTTAAAGTCCTCCCGCGTAGCCTTGCGCATGTAGATGGACAGAAACGTCGGCGTACCAAAGAGCATGGTGGAAGAATGCTCTCTGACTATGTCCACAATCATTTGCGCATCAAGCGGATTCGTATGCATCGTCACGCGCACATGCGTAAGCAGCGGGTACCACACCGTGCCCATAATGCCGAACGAATGAAACAGCGGCAGCGCGCCGCAAATGTGATCCTTCACCGTTGTCGCCAGCATCATGCGCAGACTCTCTATCATTGAGATTACGTTGTGATGACTGAGGAGCACCCCCTTCGGCTCTCCCGTGGAGCCGGACGAGAACAGTACCATGACGACATCGTCAGCGCTCGTCGGCCGCGACTGCCGCACCATTAACCGCAGCGGCAGGAAGCGTGCCGCAAACAGCGCCGTCAACTTGTCCCACGTCCCCGCCCCCTTGAGAATGTCTTCTATGTACACGATCGCCCCGGCAGGTATGGGCAGCTGCGGGAACCGTTCCAGAAAACTCCTACTGGTTATGATCGTTTTCATGCCGCATTGCTCTATGGACGAAGCAAACGCGCTCTTCGACGTTGTGAAATTCAGATTAACAACCGCCCTTCCGAGCAGCGCAACCGCCACATTCGCGATCATTCCCGCACAGCACGTCGGCAGGAGCACCCCGACGTACTGTTCCGAAGCAACGCGCCGGCCGATCTTGCGGGCGAGGATGACCCCGGCAATGAGAACTTTGCCCCATGTCAGCTTCATTCCCATCGTATCTGTGGCGGCCTCGTCCCTCCAGTTGCGCCTCGCCTCCCCTATGAATATCTTTGCAAGAGAATTATGCTCGCATTTGCGCGCATTGAAATAATCACACGAAAGCTCCATCACCGCCCTGCGGACATGAAACGCGTCCGTATCCGGCGGCAGAGGCTTGCCGTATACGACCGTCACCCTGTAGCGTGACAGGCTCATCCTGAACCAGCGCCTTACGAGCTGCCCCCGGTAGTAGTGGTAAATCGTACCCCAGGAACCTCCCATGTACACGGGTATAAGAGGGAAGTTTGTGCCCCGCATGATCTTCTCGAATCCGCGTTTGAATGCGCGGATCGTTCCCGTCCTGGTGATCTCCCCCTCCGGGAACACACACACGACATACCCCGCCTCCAAAGCCTTCCGCGCGGCTCTGAGCGCCTCAGCTGTCTGCCGCGGGGAAGAACTGCCGCTTATCGGAATTACTCCGTACAGATCGAAAAGAGGACGCAGGAACCGGAACTTATCGTACCTCTCACGCGACATCATGAAGCGGACCCTGCGGTTCAGCGTGGCGGAAATGAGCAGAGAATCCATATAGGAAGCGTGGTTCGCTATCAGAAGGGCGGGCCCCTCCTCCGGCATATTCTCAATTCCCAGAGCCCTCACACGGTACAGGAGCCGCACCGCGGTCTTTACAAAGAACCTGAACGCAAAATCCTTAAGCGAAAAGAAACTTCCCAACGCAAGAAGCATCCCCGGTAAAGTCATGATGATAAACGCCGCGTCCGCCGATATACCGGTCATCCCGAAGACCATCATCAGCACACCGGCGCAGACGACTCCTGACCAGGACATCACGTCATTGAGCGCCGCAGCATCCTGGCGAAACTCCCGCGGCGTCCACAATTGCACAATCGTGTCCAGCGGCACTTTGAAAAGCCCCGCGCCGAACCCCGCCGCGAACACCGCGGCATAAACGACCGGAAGCGGCATAATCCCCCCGGCCGCCCCGACCGCAAGCGTCGCCGCCGAGAGAACAAACCCGCCCATCGGCATCAAACCGAACTCTATGTCCCGAAGCGACAGCCGCCCCGCCGCAAACGCTCCAGCCGCAATCCCAAGCGCAGCGTAAAAGTAAAGAAACGTACTTTCAAAAACGCTGCGGCCCAAAATCTCCATGCCGTAGCGCACAAGATTAATCTGCAGAAACGCCGCAGTCATTGAAAAGAGGCCTATGGCCCCTGTCGCAAGACCCATATTCCGGTCTGAAAAAACCCGCTTCGCCGCAAACACAAGATTGCGCCAGTAAAACCTGTCCGGACGCACACCCGGATTCGACGGCTTGAGCCGCCATAAATTGTGCGACAACAGCACTCCGGCAAAGGCCAGCGCCACGCAAACCAGCTGAACCAGCGCGTAAGCGGCGCGGTCCGATGGGAATACGCTGTGCACAACCCCCGCCAGCATCGGGGCCAGCGCCGCCCCGACGATGACCCCAACAAACGAAAATACCACGAACACGCTGTTGGCCTGCGAAAGTTTCTCCCTCGAAACCAGCTCCGGAATAATGCGGTACTTGACAGGAGAAAAAAGCGCATTCTGCGAAGACTGAAGAAACAGCAGGAAAAATAAAAGCCAGCGCCACCCCAGAATAAAAGCTGGCACGGTAAGAAGCATCGTCGCCAGTTCTGCATATTTGAAGACCACGGTAACCGTCTTCTTGCTGAATCGCTCAGACAAAAATCCGCCCAGGGGAGCAAAGAACAGGTACGGCGCAGCGAAAAACACTGTCGCCCATGCCAGCGTGGAGCATTTGCTGTCTGGAAGCGCTGATATAAGAAACATCTGGACGAACGACTTGACCATGTTGTCGTTCAAAGACCCGAGAAACTGCGTGGCGTTGAGCCATGACAATGCACGTCTTCTCTGCCGCCGCAAATATTCAAGCCTCAGTCTCATATATCAAAATCCTTTCTTTCAGCATCCCCCGCATGCGCCGTCCGGAACATTGCGCGCAGCCTGCGGCACGCTCCCGCAGCCGGGTTCCTCCCCGCCTCCGTTTACTCCGCCGTTTTTCCTGACGGCGTCAATTACCAGACGTCTCAGTATCGAATCCTCACTCTTCATGTACCGGGAACCTCTTGTTATCTTGCAAAGGCTCATGTGCAGCGATTCCGCAATCCTGCGCTGCGTCATCCCGGATGCGAGCATTTTCATCAGTCTCCACCGGAGAGCAATGTCGCAGCATTCCGACTCCGAACATATCTCCATGAGCAATTTACGAATTTCGGACGGGTCGGAAATAGAGGCAAAGGCTTCCGACAACTCGGCGAAATCACCGTCGTCTGCATTTCTGCATATATTCCTCATAATCTCAGCCGCCCCTGTTGATCCGCCGTGACAAACATTGCCGAAAAAGGTCCCCGGACACCGCCTCCAAGAAACACGGCTAAGTGTAACATTTCCGGCAAGCGGCAACAACATGTATTTGCTCAGCTGAAAAGTGCAAAATTAAATGACGCACATTCCAAGAGAAGGGAAAAGCGATGCAAGCACGTGAAGGAGGAGCTCCGCCTACCGCCCCCCGGGGGGCGGCGCGCCCCTTCCGGAAAGCAAAAGAAAAAATCCGCCGTCTGTG
>CASEAR010000108.1 GCA_949285835.1 uncultured Verrucomicrobiota bacterium
AAAACGAGCAACAGCAAATTGACATGTTTCATTCTGCACACCTTATAGTTTCTACGTGTCACGATTTTACACATTTTCGCCGTACGGGAAGGGTCTGTTAGCAAGGTACAGCATCTATAAGAAAATATAAACTCAAAAATGGAAATATAAACTCAATGAAAAGTGCAAAATGCAACGTCCATACCTAAAGAAAGGATTACAGACATGAAAAGAAACGCCCAAAAGAGGTGCATCCGCATTGCCGCCATGCGGGCGGATCATTCTTTGAAAACAGTGATGTTTCGCTTTCTGCTAAAATGGAAGCTGCAACAAGATCCACGCAGAAAGGAAACATCATGACGGAGTGTAGCAAATATTCTCACCCCGGGCACATCTTAAGTTTGAATGCCGCGGACGGAAAACCAAATGGAAAGACCAGTTGTTCCCTGTTGAATAGAAAACTGGGGAATTGCGGAAGTCCGAAACGGAAAAGTTGCATAAAGACAAATAATGCTTCGCTTCATGATGGTGCGGGGTGTGCCGCCGGTAACCGGAACTGGGGTAAAACAGACCTTTAGAATTTTATCATGCGTGTCCGCCTACTCATACGTATTTGCATCATGCCATCAGGTACGGCAACCGATTTGACCAAAATCGAAACAATATGATCCGAAAATCATCTGCGGATTGAAACCCGGCAAGCCGTCAAATGCAGTTGTTTGTGAAAAACATCACCTGCCCGGACGTTCTTGACGCGAACGTCCGGCATATGCTACGTTGCGGCACGGATCGGACACAGAAAAATGCACTACTCGAAACTATCCATCATCACTGTAAACAAAAATAACGCGGAAGGACTGAAAAAGACTATCGCATCGGTCGATGCACAGACGTGGCGCGGATTTACGCACATAATCGTCGACGGCGCATCCACAGATGGATCCGCTGAGCTGGCACTGAACAGAAAAAACGATTACTCCATATGCATTTCCGAATCGGATTCTGGCATATACAACGCCATGAACAAAGGCATTGGACTTTCAACGTCTGAATGGCTCCTTTTTCTCAATTCAGGAGACTGTTTTGCCGGAGATGTTCTCGGAAAATGCGCCGCTTTTTTTGACACTGATGCCGATGTGCTGTACGGAGACGGCGTATGGGATGAAAATGGGGCACGCTCCCTGTCCATCCAACCGCAGGAAAATATTATTTCTTCCGCTTTCTTCCTGAGGCATTCGATCATGCACCAGGCTGCATTCATGCGCAGAAGCGCCGTGCTGAAATTCCGCTACAGAGAAGATTTCACTATCATCTCCGACAAGATACTTTTCTACCGTTTGGCAAAAGACGGATCAAAATTTCGTAAAATACCCTTACGCATCGCACTTATCGACCATACTGGAATTTCCGCGTCAGAAAGATTTTCGGAACTGCATGACAATGAACTCAGGCGGTTTATCACAGAGGAATGCGGAGCCGGTTCGCTTGCCTTCTACGCGGACAGCCGACTTCTCACGCAAATCGCGGGACTCCCTTCCGAAATGATACCCGTGCGCAGCATAAAAAGACTGCGCAGATGGGTATCCCTGTTCTACATCATGGACAGATCCCCGCTCCTGAGATGGATTCCGGCGGCTGCAGAAAAGGTGCTCGTGTATGCAGAAAGGAAAATAGGACGACATGCTTGAGCAATACCGTGTTTCTGCCCATACGCTGTTCAGCCGAATTTTGAACGCGGCGAAATCCTTCGCATTCGCAGCCCTTTCACGCATGAAACTTCACGGAATAAACAGGCGCAGAATAACACGCGGACTCAATGCGTTTATAAATGACAAATCCGTCTGCGGCATTTCAACAACTACGCGAAAGACACCGCTCGTTGTTTCACTGACAACATTTCCAGGCCGCATTGGAGACGTATGTCTGACACTTTTCTCCCTTATGCGTCAAACCACGCCTCCCGACGCAATCGTACTGTGGCTTGCCCGCGAACAATTTCCGCTCGGTGACGAAGAACTGCCTCCTCCGATTTCCCGCCTCACTGACAAAGGGCTGTCGGTCAAATGGTGCGAAAATATCGGTTCTTTCAAAAAATATATCCCGGCGCTACGCGAATTCTCAGACTGCACAATAGTCACCGCGGACGATGACCTCTTTTATCCGCCCGACTGGCTTGAGAAACTCGTTCATTCCGCCAGCCGTCTGCCTGACGCCATACATGCACATTTTGTCCGCAGAATAAATCCCCGGACACCTTACTCTACATGGGAACTGTCTGCCGGGGGGGAAGTTCTTCCGCTCGCGCGCGCATTGCCCATGACCGGCGCTGGAGTGCTTATCCCGCCAGGATTTCCGTTCGGGGAAGATATCGGCTGCGTCGGAAAATTCATGGCCTTGTGCCCCACACAAGATGACATGTGGCTATGGGCGATGTCTCTGCAGTCCGGCAGATCTGTGTGTGTCCCGTCCGGCCGCATGTCATTCCTCACATACACGGATCCATGGAGTCAGGTCTCCGCAAAGTCCGGCTCCCTATGGCAGCAAAACAAACACCTTAACGATGGTGTATTTACCGCTCTCTGTTCAGAATATGCGCAAAATCAGCGACAGCCGGCTGCACAGTTCCATTAGCGGCTGTTTTTTGCAGATGACATAAGCTTCTCTGCATGATAGTATCGCCGTACAACAACAAATCGGCGCAGCCATAACGGTGCGCCGCACTCGGGAGAATAAGCATGAGCAGAAATTTCGCAATACTCGGAGCCGGAAACATTGCAAAAAAAATGGCACTTGCTGTGCGCTTTCTTGCCGGACGCGGAGAAGCCGTTCCATATGCGGTAGCCTCCAGAGACAGAGACAAGGCTGAAGCCTTCGCCGCAGAGAATGGTTTCAGAAAGGCGTTCGGCTCCTACGAAGAGATGCTTTCCGACCCCGATGTAGACCTCGTATATATCGCGACTCCGCATTCCCACCACGCCGAGCAGATGCTCATGTGCATCGAACACGGCAAAAACATCCTCTGTGAAAAATCATTTACCGGAAATGCCGCGCAGGCCGATAGGGTCTTCTCGGAAGCATTCAAACGTAATTTGTTTGTGGCAGAAGCAATGTGGACACGCTTTATCCCGGCATCAAAGAAAATAATTGAAACGATCAAATCCGGTGAAATCGGTGAACCGATGTTCATAGAAGCCGCTTTCAATGCGGCAATCTCCCACAAGCCGCGCATCTACCTCCAGGAACTGGCAGGCGGCGCCATGCTTGATCTCGGGATATATCCTCTCACGCTGGCCTTTATGATTTTCGGCAGTGATGTGAAGGACGTCGCTACACGCGCCTCGCTCACAGAAAGCGGCGTCGACGCACAGGAAGCATTCACACTGGTCTACCCCGGAGGAAAGCTCGCACTTCTCGGAGCGTCCATCCTTGCAGACGGCGGAGCACCAGCACGGATATCAGGAACCCGCGGGCGCATAATAATAGACCGTTTCGTACAATGTCAGGACTTCAAAATCGAAACTTCAGACGGCACAGTGCGCACAGTTTACGCCCCGTTTGAATGCAACGGATACGAATACGAGGTGCGGGCCGCATTCAAGTCAATAGAGGCCGGCGAAAAACAATGCTCCGAAATTCCATGGGAGACGACGCTTGCAGCTATGCGTCTGATGGATCGTATGCGGAGTGAGTGGGGCGTACGCTACCCGTTTGATTAGCCCTCAGGCGCACAACAAAAATTTGATGCACAGACGAATCCGGAATTCTGCCGACCGTACAGCACACAAACAAACTTGTCACGCCGCATAATTCATCCACCAGCTGCTTCTTTGCAGAATGTGATTCCCGCATACCATGACTATGGCGTTGTTGTCCCAAGTATTCGTCCGCAGTTTCTGCTCATGTTTTTGGGCCTCTTTTGTACAGTGGTCAAGTATTTGACGCATCATATGATCAGGCAGTAAAGCCGTTTTTTCGGCTGTTGTTTTTATGACACAACTCACTTGCGGTCTTGAAAAGCAACGACTTGCCCTGGGATGAGAATATTTGCTACGCTCTGCCACAATATTTCCTTTCTGCGTGGTCTGCGTGGATGCTGTTGAGGGTTCCATTTCAGCAGAGAGCGAAACATCTCTGTTTTCGGAAAAAATCTGCCCGCTGGGCGGCAATGGGAATGCGCCTCTTTTTGCCGTTTCTTTTCATGTCCGTAATCCTTCCTTTGGGTATGGACGTTACATCCTGCAACTTTTCACCAAGACCTTTTCCACGCAGTTTGTCAAATAGAAAAGACACCGTAGCATTCAGAGACCGTTTTCTATTGTTCATTTGCATGGACACCGAATGAAATGAGTGATGTGGACGGAAATCGGTTGTTCCGATTACAGGATTGCTGACGAGTAACGATTG
>CASEAR010000109.1 GCA_949285835.1 uncultured Verrucomicrobiota bacterium
GCGGCTGCAAACCGGGCGGTGGATGGCATGCGTGGACAGTTTTTTTTCCGCCGCGGGGATAATCCGGGGTGACGCCGTAAGAAACGGGTCCTGAGCACAATATAGGGTGAAAGGAAAATACGGACATAGTCTCCGGGTTCCGAACGGAATCCCTTGCGGAATCGTATTCCTGCTCTTTCGACGGGATCCGTGCGTTACCGGAAGAGTCTTTTTGATTGAAAAAAAGGCAGGTGTTCCTGTGCGCCGCTGTCCGGCTCCTGAATCAACACTCTTTTTCTGCGTCAGGGTGTTGTTTATGACATAAACGGCGCAGAAAGCATAATGAAAGAAAGTACAATGTACAACATGTGTAAGGTTGTTCGCTGGGTATCATTACTCATGGTGGCTATCTTTGTTGTAAAAGGATGCAGACCTACTGATGTTTCGCTGCTTGAAGAGGGAAAAAACTTTGAAAAGAAGGGGAAATATATTGAGGCGGAAGAAGAATATTCTGCGTCTGCCGCGCTTGGAAATGCAGAGGCAATGAGGAAGCTCGGGGACTTAAATAAAATGCGTGTTTATAATTCTATTTCTCAAATTACCTCGTCTCTTTCTCTCGAAAATCTCCCAGACGATTCCTCGTGGTACGATATGCGGCTGTCCAAAGCAAAGGTGGAAGCAACCAGGGCGAAGCATTTTTACGACAAGATGCAGAAGGCTGGATGCACGAGTCAAATACAATCTTCATTGACTCAGCTTGCTAAATGCGAGGCAGAAATCGCGGGGACGGAGTCAAGGATAGGCGCGGCCAAAGCAAAGGCAGAGGAAGAGGCGGAAAGAAGGGCAGAAGAGGCTCGCCGTAATTCTCCGGAATATTGTATTGACAACAATATTGAGCTGTCGCCTGCGGCGTTGAAAGAGGTGGTTAGAGCAATCACATTCTCGTCGAGAACCGGAAACAAGATCTATGACAGAGAAGAGAATATACGTAATCACAATCGGTTTATGAATAAAACAATCATTGTCCGTGGAAGTATACGCGAAGTTGGGACTACCTTCTTTACGGGAGAGGTGAAACTCATCGTAGATGTTCCTGAGGCAACGATATCTGCGCTATTCGAAGGAATGTCGCAAGAGGAAGCGATGGAGCTCAAAGTTGGTGAATCAATTACTTTTGAAGGGCAGATAACAAATCGTGCTGTTTTGTCAACATTTGCGATGGACCAGTGTCGTCTAAAGTAAAGGCGGTTCTGCGGTAAGATGTGAAATTTCAAGGGCATACATGGTGCGCGGCGCGCGCAATGTGTGGGCGCGGCGCAGTGATGTGTGGCGCATGTGGCAGTGTAATCACTCTGACACGAGCGTGTGATATGAGGAGTATGGGGTGTGTCTTGCTGCACGTGCGGGGACTGTGCACATAACCGCGTGGGCAGTGTCTTTACCCCGCCGCGGATCCGAGGCATGCGCTTATGGCTTGTGCGCGGGGGTACGGGCTGCGCTGTGCGCGGCAGTAGCCGGTTTCGAGGTAAGCGTTGCGTTGTGGTGAGGGCGGTGCGGTGTGCCTGTGCTGAGAAGCGGTGCAGTTCTCCGATTATTGTATGATTTTGTTGTGTATAACTTTGTATTTTTTGTCGGGATATGCCGGGCAGAAGATACCTGCGGCGGAGCCTTTGATAAAAGCCGCGGCAATATCGGGGCGTTTGTTCCTCATGGCTTTAAAGCAGTAATACACGGTAAACAGAGGCACAAATATGGCCATAACCGTAATCCTGCCCGGCAGAGAGAAGTGACGCTTGACGAAAACGGAGCGGTTTCGCGCCAGAAGGTATGCGCGCGACGGAGTTTCGATGCCGAGGGCACGGAGCGGGGAATTGTCTTCGAGAAAGTGTCCGCAGTGTTCCGTGCGGGCGCGAGGGACAATTGCGCCGCGCCGTCCGGTGTATGCGTTGAGTCTATACATAAAGTCCGACTCATCGAACATTATTCTGTAAAATGGGTCGAAACCGCAGATCGCCTCAAAGTCTGTCCGGCGCACCATGAATGCGTTCGGGCTGTAGGCTGAAGGGTAAATGTCCTTGTCGATTACAATTTCCTCCAACTTTTTTCCCTCAGAAACATTTCGAGGCATGGATGTCCATGGGTTGAAATCTGATCCGAGAGTCCATACGGCGCCGGAGTCCGATTGTACGGCCAGCGGCGCAGCGAATGAAAGTTCCGGGCGGGATTCCATTGTCTGCACGAGTACGGACACGATTTGCTGATCAGGTATGTTGTCGTCGTCTAGAAAGAACAAAAAGCTTCCTCGGGAAATCGCCGCTCCACGGTTTCTGCCCGCTGCGGGGCCCTGATTTACATCGCTTCGGATGTATTTGACTCTTGGATCTTTCTGAGCAAGATCGCGGGCGACACTTGCGGTGTGATCGCTTGAGGCATCGTCCGCTATGATGATTTCAATGCTGCCGAAACTGCCGTTCAGCACCGATGATACGCACCGGCGCATTGTTTCCGCGCGGCCGCAGGTCGGGATGATCACGGAGACGATGGGCGCCATGTTTGCGCCGGTTTGTTCATTTGATTCTGCGCACACGTACTTCCCTTATATCGACCTCTCCGGGGGAGGCCACAGAGTCTGTGCGGAAGTTCCATCCCCATCCGCCCACGAAGTTTGCGTCGGTCACGGTCCAAGTGTATTCGTGCCAATCGGTGTCTTCGGGAAGTCCGAACCATCCGGGAGCATTGCGGTATCCGGAGAGCGATTCGTAGCACAGGTTCATTCCGGCGTTTTTCCGGGGGTCTGTGCGTCTGGCTACGACCGTGATTTCGAGGTTTGTGCGTCCGAATCCGGAGAAACGGGAGTCTACCCGGAAATACACATACCTGCCTTCCGGGCCGTGGGAGAAATCTGTTTTGCGCCATGTCTCCGTGAGGCCGTTGCCCACGGCAGTGGTCTGCGGATTTTTCTGGGTAATTCCGTTGTCGGTGTTTACCGCGCCGAGACGGCACGAAACTTCGCCGGCGTTTCCGTATCCGGATCCCCACGGGAATGCGGCATGTGCGTTAGCGGATGCCTTTGATGCGTCAGAATCCGGTATTCCGATGAACAGAGCCGGTGTTTCCGTCAGGGGAATTTCGACACCTGCCGGAATGCTGCGCGTGTTCCCTGCGAAGTCTTCTACCGAGACTCCTCCGTCAAATTTTACGGAAGCCTTCTGACCGGGGGCAGCCCACGCCGCCATGATATTTACGCCATTATTCTCGAAGACAAAGCCAAAGGACTCCTTGACATCCCGATCCGGTATGACCCAGCCCTTGTATTTCGGGTTTTCTCCGAGGGAGCGTGTGAGGACAGACATCGCCGTGTAGGCCGGACGCGGGGTCCAGTCGCGCCTGATGAGGCCGTGATCCGTGTCTGCGCCGTATGACGGGCCTCTTGCCTCGAACCAGAACACGCGTTCAAAGCCCTGTGCTATTGACAAAATGTAAGCCTTGAGCAAGACCTTTTTCTGCAGTTCGTCGGATGCGGCGTCCGGGGTTATGCGGCTCTGGAATCCGGTCTCCGTGATCCACAGGGGCATGTTTTCGTCCTGCCCGTTTGATTTGAGCATCTGTCTTATGCTGTCGGCGAGGGAGAGGAAATCAGCCTCTCCGCCGCCCGCGAGCATTCCAGTGTTTTCGTACGGGTGCACGCATACGAAGTCGAAATGACCGGCGGCGCCGGCTTTTATGGCTGAGTCGAGGAAGCCGAGGTCGAAGTTGGCGACACTTATACCGATTTTTATGCCGCTGGAGATTTTTTTTGCCTCTTCATATGCGGCTCTGGTGAGTTCGGCGTATTCGGCGGGTTTGTTGTTTCCCTGATAAAAGCTGCCGTTGAACTCGTTCCACACCTCCCAATACGCTATGTCGTTGCGGTACCTTGCGACGGTTCCGCGCACGTAGTCCCGCCAGAACTGCATATCCTTGACCGGGCCGCGCCGGGTGCCTCCGTCTGCCGACGCCCATGGGGCAAAGTACGCGAAAACGCCCGTAAGGCAGATTCCGTTCGCGCGTGCGTCTGCGGCCATGCTGTCTGCGGAAGCCCAGTTCCACTGACCGCGTGCAGGCTGTATATTCTGCCATTCCGGGAAGAGCCTCAGCCATTTGATGCCGGCTCTGCTGAGCATGGGGTTGAATCTGGGGTATTCGCCGGACCATTCCGCGCCGGATGCCACCGCCCATGGGCCGGAGTTGCGCAGGGGCGTTTCCGTGGTGCGGGCCTGTGTGGGAACCGGGGCGGCTTTGGGGCGGATGGTGCGTGCGGCGGGCACGCTGCCGTCCGCGGGCTTCACCCATACGGATATCTGACTTTCCGCGAATGTGGTGGCGCGGTCTCCCCAGGCGGGATCTCCGGAAAGCCTGATTTTCATCCATCTGTTCGGGCCGTGCGTATTGGACGGATTTGCCTTGTCCCTTGAGAAAAAGCGGATGTAAAGTTCTTCCGATGCGAAGCCCTCTGCGTGCGCGCTGGCCGGATCGAGGAGCGGCTCCACGATGCCGGGCGCGGTTACTTCACGCAGAACGATCCAGTTTTCCCCGTCCAAGCTGTATTCTGCACCGCCGACCACGCCTCCGCCAGCTCCCCACTCACTCCAGCCTGCACGAATTCTGAACGCCCCGACAGGCGCGCTGAATCTGAGCTTGTATGTGAGAAGTCCTGAAGTCTCGCCGTCAGGAGTCACTGCGATTGCCGTTCCTCCCTGTCCGGAATCGCCAGCTTTTGTCATCCGAAGACCTGAAACCTCGTAGTACGGCGCACCGGGACCGTATGGGAGCCATATGCGCGTCTCTCCGGACGCAGCGTCGTATTCCTGTTTGGGGCCATACGCGAATCCGCCTTTTTCAACGTCTTCCCACGTCCGTTTCACGGTTTTGCCAAGCTGTACCTCAAGAACCTCGCCGCGAAGCGCACAGGTGGAACCTGTTAAGAGCAAAGCCGCAAAAGCGGCGGGCAATATGCGGCGCACACGTGCGGTATCTGTCATGTGTTTCCTCCTCTAGTTTGTAACAAAACACCGTTCCCGATACATCGTACGCCCAATTTACCACATTAGGTGCAGAAGATAAAAGGGAAAAGTTTTCAACAATCGGACAATTTTTGGATAAATGTCTTTTATATGGAGATTTTCGATTGACGGCGGTCACCCCTCCTGCGGACTATTGCGTACGTGAATGTGTGGTTTTAATCGGAAGTTTTTTCTGCGTCCGGATGTTACGCCGCGCTGTTTTGCTTGAACGGACGGTTCCGGAGACGGGTCTTCAGATTTAAGATGTGCGCAGGAATAAGAGTATCAGGTGCGCTTCCCCATTATGTTTCCCTTCCGCGTGGACTGTGTGGAAGATTCCATTTCAGCAGGAAGCGAAACATCATTGTTTTCCGGAAAAAAATCTGCCCGCATGGCGGCAATGGAAATGCGCCTCTTTTGGGCGTTTTTCCATGGCTGCAATTCTTTTCGCGGGCATGGACGCTGCTTTCTGCAGCCTTCAGTCCCGGTCTGCGGTCCTTTGTTTTGCTGCTCAGTGTGGCATTGTGTCCACACTGCCGCCCAGGCGTCATGCCCTGATGCAGGCGGAACTTCGTTTATGTTTGCGTCTTATGGGGCGTTTCTTTTAATGGTTGTAATCCTTCCTTTGGGTATGGACGCTGCATTCTGCAGCTTTGCGGCGGCAGGACTCCATTGTTTTTGCTTGCGGCACAATTCGGCTCGTTGTATTCTTCCCGTGCGCACGTAGGAGGTCTTCTGTGCGCAGGAGTCCGGTATTACAGGGGTCATGTTTATGGAACTGCGGAAATTTGAACATCCTGCCGATGTCATAGTGGAAACGATGGAGCGTATTTACAGGCACGGGATGACCACCACGAGCGGTGGTAATCTGTCGGTGATGGATCCAGGGGGAGACATGTGGATAAGTCCCGCGAGCGTGGACAAAGGTTCTCTCGTGCGTTCGGACATAGTCTGCGTGAAGGCGGACGGCAGCAGGGAAGGCCGTTACAAACCGTCGAGCGAATATCCGTTTCACAATGCGGTTTACAAGATCAGAGGAGATGTCAAGGCGGTGCTTCACGCGCATCCGCCGGCACTGGTTTCCTTCAGTGTCGCGGGCCGCAAGCCGGATGTGTCGATGTGTCCGCATTACAAGGCGGTCTGCGGGTCGGTCGGCTTTGCGGGGTATGATGTGCCGGGCAGTGAGTCTCTGGGGAAGAAAGTTTCGGCGGAATTTGCCGCCGGGCACGACTCGGTGCTGCTGTGCAATCACGGCTCATGCTGTGCGGGGGCGACAATGAAAGAAGCATTTCGCAGGTTTGAGTCTCTGGATTTCTGTGCCCGCACCGAGAGCTGTGCCGTCTCGCTCGGGGGTGTGAATACGCTTTCGGACGCAGAAATAGACGAATACAACGCCAGCATGGGCACGGGGCTCGGAGAGTGCAGGCCTGCCGGCGCGCCCTCTTCTGCGGAATTGGCGCTGAGGCGCGACATGGCCCGGATGGCGAGGCGTTCGTATGAGCAGGGGCTTTTCACGTGCGCGAGCGGAACCATTGCGGCGCGATTGGGGGAAGACTGTTTTCTTGTATCCTGCGCGGATTACGACCGCGGAAATGCGGAGCCTTCCGATTTTGTGGTTGTGCGCGGCGGATGCGCTGAGTCCGGTACTTTGCCGGATCCGATGGCGTTGTTCTTCAGGGAAGTGTTTGCCGCGAATCCTGACGCAGTCTCGATAATGGTGTCCCGGCCGCCGCACCTTATGGGGTACGCGGTGTCTTCGGCGGTGTTTGATCCGCGTGTGATCCCGGAGAGCTATATTCTGCTGAGGGAGATGCCGGCGCTTCCGTTCGGATGCCAGTATGCAGACAAAGATCTGGCGCTCTCGACGCTGTCTGCGCGTCATCCGATCGTGATTTTCAGGAACGACTGCATTATGTCCGTCGGGCGGACGATTCTTGAAGCCTTCGACCGGACGGAGGTAGGCGAGTACAGCGCCAGGGCGACAATCGCGGCGAATGCGTTCGGCGGGATGAAGCCTATGGGCGATGCGGAGATTGCCGATCTGGTAAAGGCGTTCAATTTGCCGGAATGACAAGGTTTCGGGGGGCGGAGAACAAATGAGGGAAAGAAATAAAGAAGGAAAAGCAGGCCGTTCCGCCGGCATAGGACTTGTTTCGCTCGGGTGTCCGAAAAACCTTGTTGATCTGCAGGTAATGTGTTCGGAGCTTAGTCTCGCGGGTTACGAAACCGGGGTGCCGCCGGAGTCGGCTGACGTTATAATTGTTAACACCTGCGCCTTTATTGAAGACGCCAGACAGGAGGCCGTATCCGCGATAATGGATGCGTGCCGAATGAAGAAGGCGGGCAGGTGCCGCGGCGTAATAGTGACCGGGTGCTTATCGCAGCGTTATGGGGCAGCGGTGTTTAAAGCGTGTCCGGAAACAGACGCAGTTGTCGGCATAGACTCTCTTGACCGCATTGTTGATACGGTTGCCGCAGTGCTGGATGGGAAGTCCGGTGTCAATGAGGTGCTCCCGGGGGCTCCTAAGCGGCTTTTCCATCAGAAGCTTCCCGGTTTTGTTCTCACCGGGGGGCCGTTTGCCTACCTGAAGATAGGCGAGGGGTGTTCGCATGCGTGCTCGTTTTGCGCAATTCCCGGAATTCGCGGAAAGCTCCGGTCAGTCAGTCCGGACGATGTGGAGAGGGAAGCCCGCGAGCTGGTGAAATACGGGTTCCGCGAACTGAATATTGTGGCGCAGGACGTTTCATCGTATGGCGACGATCTCCGCGACGGGACGAATCTGGCGGCGCTGCTGCGCCGTTTGGACGGCATAGACGGAGACTTCCGCATACGTCTTTTGTATGCTCATCCGGCAAAGATTAACGATGAACTTTTGTCCGTGATTGCAGAGGGGAGCCGCATCTGTAAGTACATCGACGTGCCCGTGCAGCATAGTCATCCTGACATTCTCAGGGCGATGCACCGCGCGGACACCGTAAAGTATATTCCGGAAATGGCTGACCGCATAAGGGCGGCGATTCCCGGCGTAACGCTGCGCACGACGTGCCTGGTGGGCTTCCCGGGGGAGACCGAGAAGCATTTCACGCATCTTATGGACTATGTCCGCGAGACCAAATTCGACCGCATGGGCGTTTTTGTTTTCTCGCCTGAGGACGGCACCCCTGCATATGACATGGGAGAAGAGCCGGATGATGTGGTGGGAGAGGAGCGCCGCAAGAAGCTGATGTCTGTGCAGTCGCGTATTTCCAAGCGCATTTTGGAGTCTCATGTGGGAAGCGGGGTTCGTGTGCTTTTGGAGGAATGTTCCGAGGACAGTGAGAACGGAGTCGTGTGGGTGGGGCGCACCGATGGGCAGGCGCCTGACGATATCGACGGTGTGTCTTATGTGATGAACGTGCCGGACGGCGCACAGCCCGGTGATTTTGTCCGCGCAGAGGTAGTCGGGGTGCACAAAAGCCACGATTTTGTGTGCCGCTGTCCGTAACCGGCATGAACAAAACGGAAGAGCCGCCCACGCTGATGGGCGGCTCTTTTGCTTAATGGCGGCTTCTTTGCCGCCGGCGCAATCTGGCGCCGTATGAATGGTGCATCCGAGAGGACTTGAACCTCCACCCTGTTGCCAAGACAAGCACCTGAAGCTTGCGTGTCTGCCATTCCACCACGGATGCACGAGTTACACGGCAATGTTCGCATAGACACCGGAGTTTGTCAATACTCAAATCAGGGGACTGACGCTTGTGAAAGACCAAATGCAATGGGTCACCCGGTGGAAGGCAGAAAAAATGACAGGACCGGCCTCATCCTTCCCGCCCTCGGGGAGGCGGGAAACCTGGAAAAATGAGAGAGGGGTTCCACTTCCATTGTAGTCGGGTAAGAAACAACCGAACAAAGGAAGTGAGACCCCATGAGCGGAGAGTATGGCATGCATCACGCCGCATCGAAACGCGCGGCTTTCGCCAATCGCGGGCGGCGCGCCGTGAAAGCGTGTTCCGGCAGATTCCCTATGCGCCGCCGGCTGACGGCGTTTCTTGACATTCCTGCTTCAGTTGTGTTGTAATCAAAAAATGATCTCAGACAGGAGTGGATATGACAATAAAAGATGTATTCGAAAATCCTCAGAATTTCAATTTTGACGTAGACCGGCTTGGAGAATGCGTGGTAGATACGCCGTTTAAACAGGCTGTTTATGTGGACGACACGAAGCGTACGATAATTACCCACGACTTCATGAAAGTGCGCGAAACTTTTAAGAATGACGGAGTCGTTCCGTCTTTTGAAAAAGCGGGACCTAGGCGCAAGATATTTCATGACCCGGCGTGGAGCCGCGCCGCGATAGTCACATGCGGCGGACTTTGTCCGGGGCTCAACTACGTTATAAAGGGGATAGTGCAGAGCCTGTGGTTTGACTATGGCATAAGGCACATTTTCGGTGTCCGTTACGGTCTTGAGGGGTTCATTCCTTCGTACGGGCATGAGCCGCTGATTCTTGATCCGGAGATAGTCGACGACATTCATCAGGAAGGAGGCACGATTCTGGGGTCGTCGCGCGGCGGCCAGGACACACAGCAGATTGTAAACACGCTTGCCCGTCTGAACATCAACATGCTTTTCTGTATAGGCGGCGACGGCACTTTGCGCGCGGCCCGCGACATTGCGGAGGAAGCCAAGCGCAGAAAACTGTCGATCAGCGTAATTGGCGTGCCGAAGACGATTGACAACGATCTCGCGTTCATCGGGCGCAGTTTCGGTTTTGAGACCGCGGTATATGCCGCCAGTTCTGTAATTACCGCCGCTCATGCGGAGGCCAAGGGGGCTCATCACGGCATAGGCCTTGTAAAGCTCATGGGGCGCGACTCGGGATTTATAGCGGCGTATGCGAGTCTTGCCAATTCCGTGGTCAATATGTGCCTGATCCCGGAGGATGAGTTTTCGCTGGAAGGCGAGCACGGTGTGCTGAGGGCTTTGGAGAGGAGGTTCAGCATCGGCAAGACGCATGCCGTCGTCGTGGTGGCGGAGGGGGCGGGGCAGCACCTCATAAAAGGGGCCTCCGAAAAGCGCGACGCGTCCGGGAATGTTCTTAAGAAGGACATCGGAGAGTTTCTGAAGAACGAGATAGAGGGACACTTCAGAAAAATTGGCGATGATGTGACCGTGAAGTATTTCGATCCTAGCTACAGCATACGGAGCATTCCCGCACAGGGAACGGACGCTATTCTCTGCTATCTGCTTGCGAAAAACGCCGTTCACGCTGCTATGGCCGGCAGAACCAACTGCGTTATCGGCAAGTGCGCCGATGTTTACATGCATGTGCCTATTGCGCTTGCGACGATAGAAAGGCAGAAAGTGGACGTGAACGGATCCCTGTGGCAGTCCGTTGTGGACGTTACGCGTCAGGGTGAATACATGGGATATGAACCCCTGGTAGGCAGCAAGTAATGGACTCTCATGATCGGCGGCAGGCATTTTGAGTTTTCGACGCTTACGATGTCTCCCGCGCTGGATTCGACGATTTTTATCGACAGTTTTCCTGCGCCGGGCGATGTGCTTAAGGGGAAACGGGAACGCCGTTCCCCCGGAGGAAAGGGGCTGAACTGCGCGAGGTGGTTTTCCGTGCGGGGACACAGCTGCGCCGCCACGGGCATATTGGGGGCGTCCAACGCGGGTTTGTTTGAAGAGCTCATGCGTTCCTGCGGGATAGAGGACATGTTTGTGCGAGTGAGCGGGGAGTCGAGGACGAACGTGATGTTCACATCGCCGCAAGGAATGTTCAAAATAAACAGGCCTGCGTTTCCGGATCTGGATGTTTCGGAATTTGACGAAGAGAACTTGCTGCGCTGCTGTGCGAAAGCGGATGTGTGTGTGCTCACAGGGTCGCTGCCGCCAGCCGTCGACCCCGGGCTGTACCGCAGACTGACGGCGAGACTGCACGCGATTGGCGTGCGGGTGGTGCTTGATGCGGCGGGGGAGGCTCTGGTTCAGGGGCTGGAAGCTGCGCCGGACATTGTGAAGCCCAACGTTTCCGAGTGTGCGGATGTTCTCGGCTTCAAGCCAGGGACGGAAGAAGAGTTCCTGTTCGCGCTCAGGGAGCTGGGGAAGAAAGCTGGGCTTGTGATTTTGTCTTCCGGTGAGGGTGGATGCTGGTTTTATGATGCGCGGCATCCCGATGAGGCGGTTCATGCGCCGTCTCCGAACGTAAGCGTGCTTGATACCACGGCCGCCGGGGACACTCTTCTGGCTGAGTTCTGCGGGCTTTATTTCCCGGACTGCGTGCTTTCTGAGGAATCGATAAAACGCACAGTAGCCGCGGGCGCCGCTGCGACCGAGGTTCCGGGCGCTGTCTCTCCGGATCCGGAGAGGGTGGACACTCTGAGCCGGAGCGTGCGCCCGGAATATTTCCGGATGTGTGGTAGAAACTCCCAGCCTGAACAGTAGAGTAGGGTTTGTGCGGCGCAAAACCGCAGCGCGGAAAGCGGACGCTTCTGCGCGCGCGTCCGGATTCCCGCATTTTGTGCTGCCCGGCGTTATTTTATTTGACGCCCAGTCCTGCGAAATATGCTGAAACAGCGTCTGATACGGGCGGCACGTCGACCGGTGCGCTTCCGTTTCTAATCGACCATGTCGCTGAAACGCCGGCGGCGACAGAGTTCCGCGCCGCTATAGGGGAATTGCTTGCGATGGAGCCTTCTCCCTTTGCGAAACGTACGAAGGCGGCGACGATATCGGAATCCGCTCCGCCGTGTGTTCCCGGAGTGGGGTCTACACGGAGCATTTCGTCCGGTTCACCGTGTTCGCAGCGGGATTTGTATATGGCAATAAATTTTTCGGTGACGTTTTCCACCCTGCCGGCATCGCCGATGAAGGTGTAATTCCTGCATGCATCCGGAGTGTAGTGGCACTGCATGTAGTTGGCGAGGACGCCGTTGTCGAGCTGCATCATTACCGTGCTCTCGTCCTCTACGTCAATGACTGGCGACAGGCCTTTCTGAGAGAGTGGCGGCCAGTCCTCCTGTCTGAATGTGGGATCCCCGCGCTCATCCGGCGAGCGTCTTCCGGTGCAGCGGTTGTACACAGATAGCCGTCCCATCGCCGAAACGCGCTTTGTGTAGCCGCCGGCCAGCCAGTGTATTACGTCTATATCGTGGGCGCCTTTCTGCAGCAGCAGGCCAGTCGTGTTTTTACGTTCTGAATGCCAGTCTTTGAAATAAGCGTCGCCGCCATAGTTAACGAAGTGCCGGCACCATACGCACTGCACTTGCCCTATCGCGCCGCTGTCGATAATCTCTTTCATCTTAAGGACAAACGACATATGGCGCATGTTGTGTCCGACAAACAGTTTTGACCCCGTGCGGGCGGCGGTTTCAAGTATGCGGTCGCATCCCTCTATCGTTATGGCGAGAGGCTTCTCCAGATAAACGGATTTACCCGCCTCAAGCGCTGCTACCGCCATTTCTTCATGAAGGAAGTCCGGCGAAGTTATGAATACTGCGTCGATATCGGCCCGGTCCAGAATTTTTCTGTAGTCGGAAGTGGTAAATGGAGCGGGACCATTTTCCAAGACCCGATCCCAGGATTTAAAAGCTTCCGGATATGTGTCGCAGAGAGCTGTCACTGCGGACCCCTTCCCGGGGTTATGGGCGATTTGCGCAAGGTTGCCACGCCCACCGGCGCCAATAACGCCGATTCTCAACTCATCGTTCTTCATTTATCACACTCATTTCCGGCTTCGAGCCGTCAATTAGAGACGGACATTCCGCCCCGACCCGCCTGAACTCCGGTACCCGCCGGACAGGCATGGCTACTTCGCGTTATGTTAGCAGAAACCGTTATTAGTGTACAAGCACAAGAAAATATACGGGCTTTTGGGCAAATTTGCAGAATGCAGCGTCCATACCCAGAGGATGGCTTACAGACATGAAAAGAAACGTCAAAAAGAGGTGCATTCCCGTTGCCGCCATGCGGCAGATTCTTTCGGAAAACAGCGAGGCCTCGTCTTCTGCTGAAATGGAACCCTCAACAGCATCCACGCAGAGAGGAAACACCATGGCAGAGTATAGCAAATATTCTCATCCTCGGGCACATCTTAAGTTTGAAGACCGCGAAGTGGCGTTTGGCGCGTTTGAACGCAGCCGCGTACACGCCGTCGGGGCCAAAGCCGCAATGTGGGAAAATGTCACAGGCTGTTTCTTTGCGAGCGGTCCGTGTGAAAAAAATGACGTTTCGCCCTCTGATAAGGTGAAAACGCCTCGGAACAAACAGGGAACGGCGGCATCATAAACAGGTCGCAGTGAAAACGTTCCGGCGGAAGAGGGTGGGATGATTCTGCAAACTGTCCGGCTGGAAGAATTCCCGCATAATTATAACGGCCGGCTCTCCCGAATTTTACCGAGTGGGATGCCGCCATCTTCTGGGAGTCTGGTCTACGGGAACCCGAACGCCGCAGGCGTAAATAACAAAAGTTCGAGACGGACGGTTTTGTTACCGAAGATGCCGAGAATCGCGCCACGGCGAAATGCGTCCGGGCGGGTATTGTCCGCATGATGCGCGCGGTGCGCAGAATGCAATGCGCGAAACAACTGCAATTTTCCGGAAAGTTGGGGCGGTGCGGCGCCGCAAGCGCATTTTGCGCAGCTGCGGCGCCGCAAGTGCGGTAAACAAGATTTTGGGATTATTGATTGGTGAATATCTGGAATCCGTGGTATGCCTCTGCCCCATGTTCGTCTATGTCTAGGCCGCGCAGTTCCTCTTCCTTGCTTACACGCAGTCCTGCCGTACGTTTGATGATGTAGAATATCAGCAATGCGGAGGGGAAAGAAACGGCTGCCACCGACAATATCCCTGTGAGCTGTCCGATGAGCGTATACGATTCGTTGAAACTGAACAGTCCTACGGCAAGCGTTCCCCAGATACCGTTTACGAGGTGTACGGAAAGGGCTCCTACGGGATCGTCGAGCTTTATCCTGTCGAAGAGCAGCACGGCGGGAACGACTGCAGCGCCGCCGATGAATCCGGTTGCGGCGGCCATCAGCGGGGATATGCAGTCGGCCCCGGCTGTTATTGCGACAAGTCCGGCGAGGCATCCATTCAGCGTCATTGAAAAGTCCGACTTGCGGAGCAGTATCATGCCGCAAAGCATTGCTCCTGAAAGTCCGGCGCATGCGCCGAACATTGTCGTGCAGCAAACGTAGGATATGAGGTTCGGATTTGCACTGAGCGCGGAACCGGCATTGAACCCGAACCATCCGAGCCACAGCATGAAGACTCCGAGCGCGGCAAACGGGATGTTGTGTCCCATAATAGCCATGGCTTTGCCGTTTACGAATTTGCCGATTCTTGGGCCAAGCATTATGACTCCTGCGAGTGCCGCCCAGCCGCCTACGCTGTGTACGAATGTGGATCCGGCAAAATCATGAAAATTCATTTTTGCTGATAGCCATCCTCCGCCCCATCCCCACGAACCGAGCACAGGATAGACAAGCGTCACATAGACTACGGTGAAGATCAGGTATGCGCTGAGTTTTATACGTTCCGCTACCGCTCCGGAAACGATTGTAGCTGCAGTGGCGGCAAACATCCCCTGAAAGAAAAAATCCGTCCAGTAAGTAAATTTGCCGTTGTAAGAATACGCCTCGGACACGGAATCTGTAAACGGGATTCCCATCCCGAACCCGTTAAATCCGAAAACGCCGTCTGCAATCCAGGAATTGCCGGGATACATGAGCGAAAATCCCGCCGCTGCATACGTGAGAAAACCTATTGCCGGCGTCATAGTATTTTTAAAAAGGATGTTTGTGCAGTTCTTTGCACGGCACAATCCGGACTCCACCGTAGCAAATCCGAGGTGCATGATAAATACGAGTATTCCGCCGATCAGCACCCACATGTTGCTGACCATGAATTCCGCGATATCAGATTCCGCCGGGACAGGAGCCGGAATTTCTGCCGCAAGAGATGTAAGCGATGATGCGATGATCGCCGCCGCTGTTGCCTTTTTCATTTTTCTCCTTTTCTGTGTGTAATGTCTCATCCGATTGCTGCCGGTCCGCGTTCGCCGGTCCGGATGCGGATGCATTCTTCCATCGGAAGTACAAATATTTTTCCGTCGCCGATATGTCCGGTTTTTGCTCCGGCGATGATGCCCTCAACCGTCTTTTCGACAAAATCGTCGTTTACGGCGATTGCGAGCCGAACCTTTTTGAGCAGGTTTACTTCGATCATCGCTCCTCGGTATGCCTCGAGGTATCCTTTCTGCTGTCCGCATCCCAAAGAATTTGTTACGGACATTTTAAAAATCTCTCTCTTGTATAATTCCTGCTTTATCATGTTCAGACGTTCTGGTTTTACATATGCGATTATCAGTTTCATTTATTTCTCCTCTGCTTGTGCGAGTGAAAGACCGCGCCGCATACGGAGCAGTAAATGTGCCACGCGGGAAGAAAATATCGGACGGTAAATGTATTTCCTTGAAAACAAATGCGTTGTACGGCAAATAAAAAGTCCCCATGCAAACGTGGAATTGATTGTGAAGTAGTTTTATTTACAAAACATGAAATAGAATCGGCTTCGCAAAAAAAAATGTAAAATCCGGCAGCCGGTTCTGCGGGATCAAAAAAGCAGAAGACGGCTGGATTATTTCTTTGATCGCATGTTTTGCTTTTATCTGCTCAGAGCGCTGAAAGCGCAAAGGTTTTGCGGGCACATTGCACACGGCTTCTCTGCTTTCCGGCAGAACGGTATGCCGTATCCGGAAGAGAACTGTGCGGCGGCAGCCGCGAGGCGGATCTGTCCGGCTGCATGTCTCTGAAGACCGGCGCTGACGACCGATGCCGTAAACTGCGGCTGCACAGCGGCACTCCCGTGTCAGGCCGGAGTTCTCAATATTTTATGTGCAGTTTTTCATTATGGTTTTATTTTGGAGCGTATAAAGTCGGATGTGGTGCAGATATTCGGTTTGCCAGGCAACACGGTCGATATGCTAATTTGAAAGGCGTCCGCTTTTGCGTGCGGTTGTGATTTGCCATCCCCTTATTTCGAAGAAGGGGTTGGCCTGACATTATGCAGGCTGGGGCTGTGTAGACGGCAGTGAGCGCTGCGCAGTATTTGACAACGTAGTCAAATGCGTGATAGTATTAGGAACGATTCGAAGGAGCGTATATTCTATGAGGGCAAAATCGACATTGCGCGACGTGGCGGAGGCTGTCGGGGTTTCAGTTAACACCGTGTCCAGAGTTTTGAACGGGCACGCGGAGTATCTTCGGCCAACATATGCGCGGCGGGCCGAAGTAATCCGCAGAAAGGCTGAGGAGCTGGGCTATATGACGAACAGTTTTGCCAAGGCAATGAGATACGGGAAAAGCGGAACGGTGTGCCTCCTGCAGAGTACCACTCCGTACAGGAGTAATCGTTCGGGGGATCTCATAGACGGACTGACAGATGCGCTTCACGAAAATGGCATGCGCCTTCTCGTCGAACGTCTGCCCGATGAGGTGATGTGCCGGCGCGGCGCAATTCCGCGAGTGCTGAAGGAATATTCAGCGGATGCCCTGATTGTAAACTATACCGACCGTATTCCGGAGAATCTGGAGAAAAGTCTTGATGAAAGCGGAGCGCCTGTGGTGTGGCTCAACGTGAAGCGCGAATATGACTGTGTGCGTTACGACGACGAGGGCGGCGGTTACGCCGCAGCGGAGTGGATTCTGGCGAACGGGCATACGTGTGCGGCATATGTCCAGGCAGCGGACTGGGACGGCCATTACAGTACGGCGGACAGGGCTGCAGGATTTGCAAGGTGTATGAGGGATCATGGCCGTGAGCCTCTGATTTTCGGGAATCTGGACGGCAGGCATCTTGATCCGGATGAAATACATGCGGAGCGTACGGTGCTGTGGCGCAAGCTTCTTGACTGTTTCGAAAAAAACGGGGTCAGCGCGGTTGTGGCGTATTCTGATTTTGAGCTGCTTCATTCGATGGAGGCGTTAAGGAGAATTCCAGGCATTGTCCCGGATCCGGCGGGCATTTCTTTCAGGGATATGTGCAGATGTGCGGAGCCGTACCCGTATCCGTCGGTGTGGATAGACGGGTACAGCTTGGGCAGGGAGGCCATCGGTATGCTCATGAAAAAGATTTCTGACAATGGGAGTCCGCAGCCCTCCATTGTTATGAGCGAAACCATGAATCCGAGCTGACAGGAGAATCGGCCGGTGAAAAGTAATCGAAAGGAGAAATTGTCCTATGAAAATCAGTTTCGGCGTGATCGTTCTGCTTTTTTCCGCAGTTTCATACGGCACAGATATATGCGTCTTCACCGGTCGTGTTGACGGGGACATTGAAAATCCGGAGAACTACGAGGCGGGCGCAGCGCCCGGAGCGCAGGATATAATTGCCGTATCGGAGTTCGTTTCATTTAACCCTGAGCTCAGCACAAACAGGACGGTGGCCGGCGTAATATTCAGGAGCCGTACCGGGGAGGCGCTGCTGTCCGGAAGCGGCAAAACGCTTACTTTCGGCGCAGGCGGGATTGTATGTTCCAACGAGAGCGGCGTTGTAACGATAGAATGCGATCTGAGGTATGCGGCGGCAGATACTTTTGTGCATGTTCCGTCCGGCGGTGAGATGGCGCTGGACGGTTCGCTGAACGGAAGTTCGTCGAATTACAAAATAGTTTTCAAAGGGGGCGGTAAAATTGTCTTGAGCAAAAGCGGAAATGACAAGCCGGATATTGTCGTTGAAGACGCCGCGCTTATCTGCGGCGGGAAAAAGGTTTTCAACTACAATGACCGTTGCTCGTTCGATCTCAATGGCGGGGTGCTGGACATAAACGGAAACGAAACGTTTCTCCGTAATTTCGGCGGGACCGGCGGGGTGGTGACAAACAGCCGTCCGGAAGTCTGTCCGACGCTTGTTTTCAGGCTTCAGTCCGGATCAGGCGAAATGGGCGAGAGGGAATTTTCCGGCAGTCTGAACGGGAATTTCAACGTCAGAATGTACGACAGCGGGTATCTCAGGCTTTCCGGGACGAACTCATACGGCGGATGGACCTCCAAGGAGGGCAGCGGCAAGCTCTATGTAGACGGATATGCGGCATGCTCAAATTTTGATTTTAAGTCCGGGTTTCTGAGCGGGACAGGCGTGTTGGACTGTGCTTTGGCGGCGGGAGACGGCGGTTCTTCGGCGGATGCGGTGCTGGCTTCTGAAATACCCGGAGAGAAATTTACGGTGACGGGGTCGCTTACGCTGAAAGCCGACTGCAGCGTACAAATATCTATCGACACTTCCGTTTCATGCGGATACGGGAAAATTTTATGCGGCGGGCTCAGTCTGGGGGACGGGGAGTCCAAGCTTGTGCTGAATGTGTCGGGGGATAGTCCGCCGGATAGGGGAGAAAAAATGATCCTTATAGAAAACACCTCTGCGGAAAAGACGTCCGGCTGGTTTGAGGGGCTGCCTGAGGGGGCGGTATTGGACATAAACGGGGCAGAGGCCGTGATTTCATACAGAGCCGGAGAAGGACGCAACGATGTTCAGCTGTATGTTCCGTTTCCGGCAACGCTGCTGTTTGTTAGGTGAGAAATTTTCCGTATTTTACGGTTCCGTATCGGGGAGGTTTTATGAAGTTTTTTTTGTCTGTGCTGTTATTTCTCTTTTGTCTGAAATTACCGGGAGCAGATATTGCTTCTGAAACGGAGACTGTGAGAGTGCCCGTGTTGTCGGCGGAACAGATCGGGGAGGCCGCGGTGCTCAAATCATTGGGGAAGTCGGAGCCTCATCTGGAGATAAAGTATGTTTTTGAGGGGAAAACCGAGGAGGTTTTCTGTTCCGTGTCGGCGGATACATATCTGAAAAAAAATGATCGGGAACGTGCGTTTGGGGGAGACGGAACGCTTGTTTTCCGGGACAACGGGTTCATGATCCCCATGATGAGGTTCAATTTGCAGGCGATTCCGGAATCGGCGCAGATAGAAGAAGCGGCGTTGGTTTTTACGGCAGGCTGGAGGGAGCGGAGCGGCGGCGCGCGGTTTGACGTGTTTGCGGTTAAAACCGGCTGGAACGAGTTTACGGCGTCGTATGGAGCCGTTTCAGGCGCGGAAGGGGACGTTTTCAGCCGGGAGCGGCATCTTGGCGGGATGGCGGCACGGCATTCGTGTCCGGAAATAAATTCAGGCGATACCATCAGAATCAACGGTCTTGAAGAGCTGGTTTCGGGGTGGGTGTCTGGCTCAGAGGAGAACAACGGGCTGGCTGTTATGATGTATGGGCCGGTTATGCAGATAAACAGTCCTTCCGGCACATCATCTTCGGAGAACGTGGTTTCAGCGGGCGGGGCGTATGATTCGAAGGTGGGTGTAAAAATAAGCTCGGAGCCTTTGATTCGGCTTCTCAACGGGAAAGACAGCGTCGAAAAGCTGGAAATGTCTTTGTTTGCCGCCGCATCATCGGAAGCGTGGCCCGCAGATACGACTCTTACGGCGTCGGATTCGGAGGGACGGGTAATTTCAGAGCTCGTGCTGGATAAGCGGCCGGACGGAATGATAGCGCTCAAAGGTTTGGAAAAGGCCTTTTTGTATGCGGAGCCTGAAAAAACGGAAATAAGGCTGTCTATAAGTTCTGAAAGCGGGAGCAGGCCCCAAGTGGATTTTGTCCGTTACGGGTCAAAGGGCAGTACCGCGGAGAGCGCTCCGTTTTTCCGCGCTGAGATTCCAAAAGCCGGGAGGGTTTCTCCGGCGCCCGGGTTCAAGGTCAGGCATGAGAAGGGGAATTACGTCGAGTCAAAAAACGGGAAATTCATATACGGCGGCAGGGAATTGCGTTTGTGGGGAGTATGCTGCGGGGCGGACGGGTGGTCTGAAAGTGAATTGGACATGCACATGGAGCGGCTGAAAGCTACGGGATTCAATGCCGTGAGGCTTTGGTCGGGAGGAGGCAAATCACTCTATACGGCGGATTCAGCCGCAAGGGGAGAGTTGGATCCGGGAAGCGTGAGTCTCAAGAGATACGATATGTGGGTTCGCAAAATCCGCGAACACGGGCTATGGCTGGTATGCACGCTTCCGATCCGGGAAATACCCGCGGAGTGGCTTGCTTCGGACAATTCGTTTGTCGCTGGCGGTGATGATTGGGAAGAGTGGAAGGCCGCAGTGACAGCGCCCGGCTCGAGGCCGCGCTGGTTCAAGTATTTTGACAGAAGGCTTGAAGAGGCTGCAATGCGCCACATCATGAACATAATGAAGCACGACGGCGGCGGATTTGCGTACGGTGCGCTGGAATGCGTGGCTTACTGGGAACTGGATAACGAAAACGGTTTTATCAAATGGTTCATGGAGCAGGGGATGGAAAGCTGGCCGGAGTATTTCCGGCGGACGCTCACAGAGAAATGGAACGAATGGCTTTTGAGGAAATATGAATCCGACGAAAACATATCTTCCGCGTGGGGAGGATTGAAGGCTGGAGAGTCTGCGGCTGTCAAATCCGTAAAAGTGAGCCCGATGCTCTCTTCGCGCAAAGAATACTCTCCTGAACGGTGGAACGATCTCGTATCGTTTCTTGTGGAACTTGTCGCTTCTCACAACAACCGCGTCATGACGGCCGCTCGGGAATGCGGCGGCGGAGCGGCAGTTCAGCCTTTTTCGGCTGATACGCAGTACAGGAACAATATTCCGTGGCTCATGTCCAAATACGGCAGCGGATGCGAAGTAAACAGCTACGGCATATACGTTCACAACTATGCCAGTGCGCTGGAACTTCCCCCATCTTTGTATGTTGTAGACTCCAACAGGGTGCGTGACATGCCGACTGTGCTTTACGAAGTGAATTCCGACAGGCCAAGCCCGTGCAGAACTGAATTCCCTTATCAGATAGCGGCGTATGCCTCCTGGCAGGATTTCAGCGGCGTGTTCTGGCACTTCTGGCAGCCGGTAAAATTCCGGGACCTTGACTATCTCACATCTGCGATGCCTGTTGTGACAAAGGGGTGGTCCGACGGACTTATTTATCATGCCAATGATCCGGCAATGTGTGCGGCGCTCATGTCCGCCGGCATCGCGTTTACGTCAGGCGCGGTCAAGCCTGCCGGGAGCCCCGCCGTTTACTCTCTGGGCAAAAAAGGTGTGGCTCAAGAATTTTTCAATGGGATTCAGGTGTCCGGAACTTCATTCCGGCAGGGAGCGGAAATCGTTTTTTGCGATAGTGATTCTGCGCTTGAGGCAGAAGGTGAGATCGGGGATGATAGCGGGGAAGCCGTGCGCGGTGGCGACCAGATTCTCTGGGATTGGGCCGGAGGACGGCTGGTGGTTGACTCGCCGGAGTTCAAGGCGCATATTGGCCGTCCCGTACAGGAACATGCTTTTGCGGACGGAGTAACGCTGCTCCGGCCAGAGGGTTCCGGCTGGGCCTCAATCGCGGTAAACTCTCTTGACGGACGTACCATAGGAATGGATTGTTCCAGGATGCTGCTGACGGGCGTATCTGATGCGGAGAATACCGGTTTTTCATTTGACCCTAAATTCGGCAGTTGGACGTCGCGAATCGCCATTTAAGCCAATAAAACCGGGGCTTTGCTTCGGTTTTTCTGTTTCTCCCAATGGGTGAATAAAAAAGTAACGACCTTTTGAATGTGGTATGATTCATACCGTTAACAAAATCAAACAAAAAGTCGTTACATGCAAAAGTCTACACATTCTCCCGTATCCTGCGCAACACAAATCGTCGATATTCCCGCATTCGGCGGAAAGCTTGACGTGAAATGGGATACCCAATCTCAGGTCACGCAATGGGGCGGCCTCGCCTACTTCTTGTCCTTTTTGAAGACAAACGGATTCTTAGACCTGCTCGTCGAAGACGCTCCGTTCCATTACACA